>NZ_JBNWBW010000016.1:0-119646 GCF_053522725.1 Agrobacterium sp. 16-172Ci | reverse complement strand
AAAACCTCAATGGGGGAAATGACTGTAGCGCATGACATAAGGTATAGACTTAAAGCTAATCAGCAAATCACGGCAGACGGCCTTCGGCGGAGGGTTACGAACTTTAAGTGCTTCTTTCGATTCGAGATCTCAGCAAAAGTTCTCCGCAAACCTTCACCGCGGGCTTACGTGTCTTTTGTAACAAATTGCGACGCAGTTGATATCCACTTGAAACATTAGTCCGAAATTATCGAGATCTCCGCTGATAAGGTATCGAAATGGCGATAAAATTGGTATTGATACTCGTATTCACACTCTTTCCCGCGGCAGACGCTGCATATGCGAATGACCGCGCCAACGGTTTCATGTGGTCAAACGGGGGCGAAACTGGAGTGAGGCTTCCTCTTCGGGTGTTCAATGCCAAGCCAGCCAAGAACACGGTGGCGATCATTTATTCCGGAGACGCTGGATGGCAAAATATCGATGAGGCGATTGGTACCTATCTGCAGACGGAAGGGATTCCTGTCATTGGCGTCAGTTCACTTCGGTATTTCTGGTCGGAGCGGTCTCCAAGCGAAACTGCTAAGGATCTTGGTCACATAATCGATGTCTACACCAAGCATTTCGGTGTGCAGAATGTTTTACTTGTAGGATATTCTTTCGGCGCGGACGTCATGCCGGCAAGCTTCAATAGGCTTACGCTTGAGCAAAAAAATCGGGTTAAGCAAATCTCTCTCTTGGCATTGTCACATCAAGTCGACTATGTCGTCTCATTTAGGGGCTGGCTCCAACTCGAAACGGAAGGTAAGGGCGGCAATCCTCTGGATGATCTCAGATCCATTGACCCTGCAATCGTCCAATGCATGTACGGGCGCGAAGACCGTAATAATGCTTGCCCATCTCTCCGACAGACCGGCGCAGAGGTGATAGGCTTCAGCGGAGGCCATCACTTTGATAATGATTTCAAAAAACTGTCTACGCGCGTCGTCTCAGGCCTCGTGGCACGCCTAAGTCATCAGTAATCTTTAGTTCCTGCACCGCTTTAGTATTGACTGGGATAGCGACGCCTGTGATGCAGACATCGGATATTGTGTCGTTAAGTAAAAGGCCTTCGTCTGATCGCGAGACTCGCTAGTGGTTTTCAGGTGAGTGAGATGTTTTGCCGCAAGTTGCGCTGAGATCGCATCTGCCTGCGGCTGCCGCACCTCCAGATTGGCAGCAACAAGATCATCCTTCAAGGGAAGATGCCTATAACGCATGTGTTGACGACTTTCGCCTCGTGAATGATCCGGTCTGTTCCCGACAGTGGGATGCCGTCGCGATAGAGCAGGCTCTCGCGCCAGGAGGAATTTCTCCGATATGACTTCTCTCCTTCTACGTGCCCAAAGCAGCAACGAAATCATCTATCGCGGCCAAAAGAGCGGTCATGTGAAAGCACCCTTGCCAGTCAATTCCCTGGCCAAGGTCAGCACGGCGATACTGCGAGGTGTTGCTACACCACGGAGGCGATCTAGAAGGACGATTTCATCATTTAGGCCGCACACTCATAAATCAGGTTTGCAAATCGGTCTGATTTTGATTCATTGAGGCTTGACTTGGAGGCCACTGATAACCCGTCCCCGCTTTGATGTCACCGATTTCGAATGGACTGTTGTTCAGTCCTTTGTTCCCAAATAAGCCGCGTCGCGTGCCGCGCGTTGACGCGGGTGATCAATGTCATCTTGTGGCGCTTCCGGACGGGCCCGCCCTGGGCAGACGTTCCTGATCGATACGGTTCCTGTACAACCTGCTACAATCGCTTTGTACGATGGCGTGAGGCAGACGTCTAGGATCATATTCTGAGTGTGATTTCCAAGGCTTTCGATAGAATGTCGTCATGATTGACAGTTCCTGTGTCCGCGTCCACCAACATGCGGCGACGGGAAACAGCGGGATCAAGACGATGGCTGTATGGGACGTTCCCGTGGCGGTTTGACCACCAAGATTCACGCTGTTGTCGATGCCGACGGTTGACCGATCCGTCTTGCGCTGACAGCGGGTCAAGCCCATGACCGCCGCATGACCGAAACATTTTTACAAATAATCGCCTAGAGTGCGTTTCTGCTGGCGGACAAGGCATATGATACCAACGCGATAAGAGCATTTGCAAAGCGCAAGCAGGCATGGGCCAATATTCCTGCCAAGAGCAATCGGAAGGAAGCTTCCCGTTCATCGAATGGGTTTACAGACAGCGTAACCTCGCCGAGCATTTTCGTTCTGAGCCTGACCTGACCAACTGCGGCCTGAATAGGTCGATCCGGTTGCTTAGTCATGGATGCGCGGTTCTCGGTCCATGTTGCGTTCCAAGACGCCGGGCGAGGTTTCTCGCTTCAATTGAAATCATAAAGAAGCAATTGAAAATTTTCGAGTAACCGACCCTCCCGATAATCTTCAACATAAAACAACGCACTTCTTCCAACGGGAGAGGCGGTGTTAGTTGCGAGCTAAGGAGATAAGGTATGCTTAAGAGATCGGGGTCGCTTTCTCTTGCCTTGATGGTCTCCTTCTGTTCGTCGAGCCTTGCCACGCCACTCTCATCTGCTGAGTTTGACCATGTTGCTCGCAAGTGTGCCCCATCAGTTGCGACATCTACGCTTGCGGCGATAGCTAAGGTGGAGAGTCGCTTTGATCCTTTAGCGATTCATGACAACACGACCGGCGAAACGCTTCACTGGCAAGATCACAGCCAAGCAACCCAAGTCGTCAGGCACCGTCTCGATGCACGGCATTCGCTGGATGTTGGCCTCATGCAAATAAACTCTCGAAATTTTTCTATGCTCGGTCTGACACCTGACGGTGCGCTCCAGGCGTGCACATCATTATCTGCCGCTGCAAACATGCTGAAAAGTCGTTATGCAGGCGGCGAAACGATTGACGAGAAGCAATTTGCGCTTCGTCGGGCGATCTCCGCTTACAACACCGGTAATTTCATCGGCGGTTTTGCAAACGGCTACGTGCGAAAAGTTGAAACAGCTGCTCAATCGCTGGTGCCCGCGTTAATCGAGCCTCCAAAAGACGATCACGAGGCGCTAAAATCCGAAGAGACGTGGGATGTTTGGGGGTCATATCAGCGCCGCTCACAGGAGGATGGCGCTGGCGGTTTAATCGCTCCGCCACCGCCACACCAGGACAACGGCAAATCCGCAGACGACAATCAAGTCTTATTCGACTTATACTAAGGAGGTGCGCATTGATGCGATGCTTTGAGAGATACCGTTTACATCTAAATCGCCTCTCGCTCTCGAATGCGATGATGCGCGTGATATCGAGCTGCGCCCCAAGCTTGTGCGGTGCAATTGCATGGAGCATTTCCTCATCCGGACCCGCCGCAGCGCAATCTGCGGGTGGCGGCACTGACCCCGCCACAATGGTTAACAATATATGCACGTTTATCCTTGGTCCGTTCGGCCAGTCACTCGCTGTTCTCGGCATTGTCGCTATCGGGATCTCCTGGATGTTCGGGCGGGCTTCGCTTGGGCTGGTTGCCGGCGTCGTCGGCGGCATTGTTATCATGTTTGGGGCGAGCTTCCTCGGCCAAACGCTCACTGGCGGTAGTTGATGGCTGATCGTTTGGAAGAATCGACCCTTTACCTCGCAGCCACACGGCCCGCATTGTTTCTTGGGGTGCCACTGACATTGGCAGGGTTATTCATGATGTTCGCCGGCTTTGTCATCGTTATCGTTCAGAACCCGCTCTACGAAGTCGTTCTCGTGCCGTTATGGTTTGCAGCCCGGCTCATCGTGGAGCGAGACTACAATGCGGCGAGCGTCGTCCTGCTATTTTTGCGGACCGCGGGAAGAAGCATTGATAGTGCAGTTTGGGGGGGCGCTACTGTTAGCCCAAATCCAATTAGGGTTCCCCCACGAGGGAGAGGAATGGTGTGATGCTCGGCGCGAGTGGAACGACCGAAAGATCCGGTGAGATCTATCTCCCTTATATTGGCCACCTCAGCGACCATATCGTCCTTCTTGAAGACGGATCGATCATGACCATTGCGAGAATTGATGGCGTTGCATTCGAGCTTGAGGAAACTGAAATGCGCAATGCGCGTTGTCGTGCGTTCAACACGCTGTTGCGCAATATCGCTGATGATCATGTGTCAATATATGCTCACCTCGTACGTCATGCCGACGTGCCATCATCGGCGCCGCGACACTTCCGTAGTGTTTTCGCCGCTAGCCTGAACGAAGCTTTTGAACAGCGCGTGCTCTCCGGCCAACTCCTCCGCAATGAACACTTCCTTACGTTGATTGTCTACCCACAGGCGGCTTTAGGGAAGGTAAAGAGGAGGTTCACCAAGCTAAGCGGAAAAAGGGAAAACGATCTCACGGGCCAGATCAGGAACATGGAAGATCTTTGGCATGTTGTCGCTGGCTCTCTTAAAGCGTATGGCCTGCATCGTCTTGGCATCCGCGAGAAGCAGGGTGTGCTCTTCACCGAAATTGGCGAAGCGCTACGGTTGATCATGACTGGTCGGTTCACACCGGTTCCGGTCGTCAGCGGCTCACTCGGCGCTTCGATTTATACCGACAGAGTCATTTGCGGCAAGCGAGGACTCGAGATCAGAACGCCAAAAGACAGTTACGTTGGATCCATCTATTCGTTTCGCGAATACCCTGCAAAAACACGGCCGGGCATGCTCAACGCGCTGCTATCCCTCGATTTTCCACTTGTTCTCACGCAGAGTTTTTCGTTCCTGACTCGCCCGCAAGCGCACGCGAAACTTAGCCTCAAATCGAGCCAGATGCTGAGTTCCGGCGATAAAGCCGTGACTCAAATCGGCAAATTATCCGAGGCTGAGGACGCACTTGCGAGCAACGAATTCGTTATGGGCTCACATCATTTGAGCCTTTGCGTCTATGCAGACGATCTCAATAGTCTTGGGGACAGGGGCGCGCGGGCTCGGACACGAATGGCGGATGCAGGTGCCGTGGTTGTCCAAGAAGGTATTGGTATGGAAGCGGCCTATTGGTCCCAATTGCCGGGGAATTTTAAGTGGCGCACACGCCCTGGCGCAATCACTTCACGCAATTTCGCAGGGTTTGTCTCTTTCGAAAACTTTCCAGAGGGCGCCAGCTCAGGCCACTGGGGCAACGCGATTGCCCGATTTCGTACCAATGGCGGAACGCCTTTCGACTATATCCCGCATGAGCACGATGTTGGCATGACGGCAATATTCGGGCCTATCGGGAGGGGTAAGACGACGCTCATGATGTTTGTTCTAGCCATGCTCGAACAGAGCATGGTCGACCGTGCAGGTACGGTCGTGTTCTTTGACAAGGACCGGGGTGGCGAATTGCTGGTTCGCGCCACAGGAGGAACATATTTGGCACTTCACAGAGGCACACCCAGCGGGTTGGCGCCGTTGCGTGGCCTAGAAAACACAGCAGCCTCACACGATTTTCTGCGCGAATGGATCGTGGCTCTCATCGAGAGTGATGGTCGGGGTGGGATTTCTCCGGAAGAGAACCGCCGTCTGGTCCGTGGTATCCATCGTCAGCTCTCGTTTGATCCACAAATGCGTTCAATCGCGGGGTTACGTGAATTTTTGTTGCATGGGCCCGCCGAAGGCGCAGGAGCGCGGCTCCAACGCTGGTGCCGGGGCCATGCGCTTGGCTGGGCATTTGACGGCGAAGTTGACGAAGTAAAGTTAGATCCGTCGATTACCGGCTTCGACATGACGCATCTTCTCGAATACGAGGAAGTATGCGCTCCCGCTGCAGCATATCTCCTGCATCGGATTGGAGCCATGATCGACGGCCGCCGTTTTGTGATGAGCTGCGATGAGTTTCGCGCCTATTTGTTAAACCCTAAATTTTCGACTGTCGTCGACAAATTCCTCCTGACCGTTCGAAAAAACAACGGGATGCTAATACTGGCAACGCAGCAACCAGAGCATGTTCTGGAATCGCCGCTAGGAGCCAGCTTGGTTGCGCAATGTATGACGAAGATTTTCTATCCATCACCAACCGCAGATCGATCGGCTTATGTCGATGGACTGAAATGTACCGAAAAGGAATTTCAGGCGATCCGTGAAGACATGACGGTCGGCAGCCGTAAGTTTCTTCTTAAACGAGAAAGTGGAAGCGTCATCTGCGAATTTGATCTGCGGGATATGCGTGAATATGTCGCCGTGCTTTCGGGGCGTGCCAACACGGTGCGCTTTGCAACTCGACTACGCGAGGCACAAGAAGGCAACTCATCTGGCTGGCTCAGCGAATTCATGGCCCGTCACCACGAGGCAGAAGATTGATAAGGTAGGAAACGATGAAGACGACGCAACTTATTGCAACAGTTTTGACCTGCAGCTTTCTATATATTCAGCCCGCGCGGGCGCAGTTTGTTGTTAGCGACCCGGCAACGGAGGCTGAGACGCTCGCGACTGCGCTCGCGACTGCGGAGAATCTCACTCAGACTATAGCGATGGTTACGATGTTGACGTCGGCCTACGGCGTTACTGGACTACTGACTTCGCTCAACCAGAAAAATCAGTATCCTTCGACGAAGGACCTAGACAATGAAATGTTTTCGCCGCGAATGCCAATGTCGACCACGGCACGTGCGATCACCAGCGATACAGATCGTGCAGTCGTGGGTAGTGATGCTGAAGCGGACCTGTTGCGATCGCAGATCACCGGTTCCGCAAACAGCGCTGGCATTGCGGCTGACAATCTGGAAACGATGGACAAACGCTTGACGGCGAATGCTGATACGTCTGCTCAGCTTTCCCGATCTCGCAATATCATGCAGGCAACCGTGACCAATGGTTTGCTTCTCAAGCAGATCCATGACGCAATGATTCAAAATGTACAGGCGACAAGCCTATTAACGATGACTACCGCGCAGGCCGGCCTTCACGAGGCGGAAGAGGCGGCCGCTCAACGCAAGGAGCATCAAAAGACCGCTGTCATCTTTGGTGCCCTCCCCTAAGGCTGGGCGATTTGTTCATCCGCCCGCATCCTCGCCGAATGCGAGCTCATTTTATCCAACATTATGCGACAAACCAGTCAAGTTCAGGTCCAATCGATGAATTTCACGATTCCGGCGCCGTTTACGGCCATTCATACGATCTTCGATGTAGCCTTCACGACAGGCTTGGACTCGATGCTTGAGACTATCCAGGAGGCGGTGAGTGCGCCATTGATCGCCTGTGTCACTCTTTGGATTATTGTTCAGGGTATTTTAGTCATACGCGGCGAAGTCGATACCCGTAGCGGTATCACTCGGGTGATCACGGTCACCATCGTTGTTGCTCTAATTGTTGGGCAGGCTAACTACCAAGACTATGTGGTTTCCATCTTCGAAAAGACGGTCCCAAACTTTGTTCAGCAGTTTAGTGTAACCGGCTTGCCTCTGCAGACTGTTCCGGCACAGTTGGATACAATGTTCGCCGTGACCCAGGCCGTTTTTCAGAAAATCGCATCCGAAATCGGTCCGATGAACGACCAGGACATCCTTGCTTTCCAAGGGGCACAGTGGGTCCTTTACGGCACGCTCTGGTCTGCCTTCGGAGTTTACGACGCCGTTGGAATTCTCACGAAAGTGCTTCTCGCGATCGGGCCTCTGATCCTCGTCGGATATATTTTTGATCGCACGCGGGACATCGCAGCTAAGTGGATCGGGCAACTTATCACCTACGGTCTCTTGCTTCTCCTCTTAAACCTCGTGGCAACGATCGTCATCCTAACCGAAGCGACTGCGCTCACCCTTATGCTTGGTGTAATCACCTTCGCCGGTACGACCGCGGCCAAGATCATTGGTCTTTACGAACTCGATATGTTTTTTCTGACAGGGGATGCGCTCATTGTCGCTTTGCCGGCGATCGCCGGCAACATTGGAGGCAGTTACTGGAGCGGCGCAACCCAATCTGCCAGCAGCTTGTACCGTCGCTTCGCTCAGGTTGAGCGAGGCTAGGTCGCGCAAAAATTCGCCTCAATGGAGAATTCTATGAAGTATTGCCTGCTGTGCCTAGTTGTCGCTTTGAGCGGCTGCCAGACAAACGACACATTAGCGAGCTGCAAAGGCCCGATCTTCCCGCTGAATGTGGGGCGATGGCAGCCTACTCCGTCAGATCTTCAGCTCGGCAATTCGGGTGGACGCTATGACGGGGCCTGAATATGCCATGCTAGTGGCGCGCGAAAGCCTTGCCGAGCACTATAAGGAAGTAGAAGCCTTTCAAACCGCGCGAGCGAAATCGGCGCGACGTCTCTCCAAACTCATTGCAGCTGTCGCAGCTATCGCGATTTTGGGAAATGTTGCTCAAGCGTTCGCTATAGCCACAATGGTGCCGTTGAGCAGGCTTGTGCCCGTATATCTATGGATACGGCCGGACGGCACCGTTGACAGCGAGGTGTCTGTCTCGCGATTGCCTGCAACTCAAGAGGAGGCCGTCGTTAACGCCTCATTGTGGGAGTATGTTCGCCTGCGCGAGAGTTATGATGCCGATACCGCTCAGTACGCCTACGACCTGGTATCGAACTTCAGTGCCCCAACAGTGCGCCAGGATTACCAGCAATTCTTCAACTATCCCAATCCCGGTTCGCCTCAAGTCATTCTTGGCAAACGCGGCAGGGTGGAGGTCGAGCACATCGCTTCAAATGATGTAACTCCAAGCACGCAGCAAATTCGCTATAAAAGGACCCTCGTCGTTGACGGCAAAATGCCGGTGGTGAGTACGTGGACCGCGACAGTTCGCTACGAAAAGGTGACCAGCTTGCCCGGCAGATTGAGACTGACCAACCCGGCAGGTCTGGTTGTCACCTCCTATCAGACATCGGAAGATACCGTTTCAAACGTAGGCCACAGCGAACCATGATCAGAAAAGCACTTTTCATTTTAGCATGTTTATTTGCCGCTGCGACTGGTGCGGAGGCTGAAGACACTCCAATGGCGGGCAAGCTAGATCCGCGCATGCGTTATTTGGCTTACAATCCCGATCAAGTGGTGCGCCTCTCGACGGCGGTTGGAGCTACTTTGGTCGTCACATTCGCCACGAACGAAACGGTGACAGCGGTTGCCGTTTCAAATAGCAAAGATCTAGCAGCCCTACCGCGGGGAAATTATCTATTTTTCAAGGCAAGCCAGGTCCTCACGCCTCAGCCAGTAATCGTGCTAACCGCAAGCGACTCCGGGATGCGCCGTTATGTTTTCAGTATAAGTTCCAAGACTCTGTCCCACCTCGATAAAGAGCAGCCCGATCTCTATTACAGCGTCCAATTCGCCTACCCCGCCGACGATGCGGCGGCTCGGCGAAGGGAGGCACAACAGAAGGCTGTTGTGGACAGACTACACGCGGAAGCACAATATCAACGGAAAGCTGAGAATTTATTGGATCAGCCTGTCACAGCCCTTGGTGCGGCGGACAGTAATTGGCACTACGTCGCCCAAGGCGATCGTTCGCTGTTGCCACTCGAAGTCTTCGACAATGGATTTACGACGGTATTCCACTTTCCGGGCAATGTACGCATACCCTCCATCTACACCATCAATCCTGATGGCAAGGAAGCTGTTGCCAACTATTCAGTTAAAGGGAGCGATGTCGAGATTTCTTCGGTCTCCCGAGGTTGGCGTCTGAGGGATGGCCACACAGTCCTATGTATCTGGAATACCGCTTACGATCCCGTTGGCCAAAGGCCGCAAACGGGCACGGTGAGGCCCGATGTGAAACGCGTCCTGAAGGGGGCGAAGGGATGAATAACGATAGTCAGCAAGCGGCACATGAGGTTGATGCATCTGGATCCCTGGTCTCCGACAAACATGGCCGGCGTCTTTCGGGGTCTCAGAAATTGATCGTCGGAGGTGTCGTTCTCGCGTTATCATTAAGCCTCATTTGGCTAGGTGGGCGCCAAAAGAAGGTGAATGAGAACGCATCGCCGTCAACTTTGATCGCAACAAACACCAAGCCATTTCATCCAGCTCCGATTGAGGTGCCGCCGGATCCTCCAGCGGTTCAAGAGGCTGTTCAGCCTGCTGCTCCTCTACCGCCGAGGGGCGAACCGGAGCGGCATGAGCCACGGCCGGAAGAAACACCGATTTTTGCATATAGCAGCGGCGATCAAGGGGTCAGCAAACGCGCCATTCAGGGCGACACGGGCCGAAGACAAGAAGGCAAGCGTGACGACAACTCCTTGCCGAATGGCGAAGTGTCCGGCGAGAACGATTTGTCGATACGTATGAAACCCACCGAGCTGCAGCCCAGCAGGGCCACGCTCTTGCCGCACCCCGATTTTATGGTAACGCAAGGGACAATAATTCCGTGCATCTTGCAAACCGCAATCGACACAAATTTGGCAGGCTATGTAAAGTGTGTCTTGCCTCAGGATATTCGTGGAACAACGAACAATATCGTGCTTCTTGATCGTGGCACCACCGTTGTTGGCGAAATACAGCGTGGCTTGCAACAGGGAGATGGGCGCGTTTTTGTGTTGTGGGATCGCGCCGAGACACCTGACCATGCGATGATCTCGTTAACATCGCCAAGCGCGGACGAACTCGGTCGCTCAGGATTGCCGGGCTCGGTCGACAGCCACTTCTGGCAGCGTTTTAGCGGAGCTATGCTCTTGAGTGTTGTTCAAGGCGCCTTCCAGGCAGCTAGCACCTACGCCGGCAGCTCGGGTGGCGGGATGAGCTTCAACAGCTTTCAAAATAACGGTGAGCAGACAACTGAGACAGCCCTTAAGGCAACCATCAACATACCGCCAACCCTGAAGAAGAATCAGGGTGACACCGTTTCCATTTTCGTAGCACGGGACCTCGATTTCTTTGGTGTTTACCAGCTCCGCCTGACTGGCGGCGCCACGCGGGGGAGGAACCGCCGCTCTTAATGAATTCAAATTTCCGCTTAGAGACAGGATACATTGTAAATGGAAGTGGATCCGCAACTACGCTTTCTTCTGAAGCCGATTTTGGAATGGCTCGATGACCCGAAGACTGAAGAAATTGCGATCAATCGACCTGGAGAGGCATTTGTGCGCCAAGCCGGCATTTTTACCAAGATGCCTTTGCCCGTCTCTTATGATGATCTTGAAGATATCGCTATTTTAGCGGGCGCGCTGAGAAAGCAGGATGTCGGACCACGTAACCCCCTCTGCGCCACTGAACTTCCTGGTGGTGAACGACTACAAATCTGTCTGCCGCCGACCGTTCCCTCGGGCACCGTCAGCTTGACCATTCGACGGCCAAGCTCGCGTGTTTCTGCTCTTAAAGAAGTCTCCTCCCGTTATGATGCTTCGAGGTGGAACCAGTGGCAGACACGAAGGAAACGCCAAAATCAGGATGATGAAGCTATCCTTCAGCATTTTGACAACGGGGATTTGGAAGCGTTTCTGCACGCATGCGTCGTCAGCCGACTGACGATGTTGCTATGTGGCCCTACCGGAAGCGGCAAGACAACAATGAGCAAGACCTTGATCAGCGCCATCCCCCCCCAGGAAAGGCTAATCACCATAGAAGATACGCTCGAACTCGTCATTCCACACGATAATCATGTTAGACTACTCTACTCCAAGAACGGTGTTGGGCTGGGTGCTGTGAGCGCCGAGCACTTGCTCCAAGCAAGTCTGCGTATGCGGCCGGACCGGATATTGCTTGGCGAGATGCGCGACGATGCAGCATGGGCTTATATGAGTGAAGTCGTCTCGGGACATCCGGGATCGATTTCAACAATACACGGCGCGAATCCAATCCAAGGATTCAAGAAACTGTTTTCCCTTGTCAAAAGTAGCGCCCAAGGTGCTAGCTTGGAAGATCGCACACTGATTGACATGCTCTCTACGGCGATCGATGTCATCATTCCATTCCGTGCCTATGAGGACGTTTATGAAGTAGGCGAGATCTGGCTCGCGGCGGACGCACGACGCCGGGGCGAGACCATAGGCGATCTCCTTAATCAATAGTAGCTGTAACCTCGAAGCGTTTCACTTGTAACAACGGTTGAGAATTTTTGTCATAAAATTGAAATACTTGGTTCGCATTTTCGTCATCCGCGGTCAGCCGCAATTCTGACGAACTGCCCATTTAGCTGGAGATGATTGTACATCCTTCACGTGAAAATTTCTCAAGCGCTGTGAACAAGGGTTCAGATTTTAGATTGAAAGGTGAGCCGTTGAAACACGTTCTTCTTATCGATGACGATGTCGCTATGCGGCATCTTATTATCGAATACCTTACGATCCACGCCTTCAAAGTGACCGCGGTAGCCGACAGCACCCAGTTCACTAGAGTACTCTCTTCCGCGACGGTCGATGTCGTGGTTGTTGATCTAAATTTAGGTCGTGAAGATGGGCTTGAGATCGTTCGAAATCTGGCGGCAAAGTCTGATATTCCAATCATAATTATCAGTGGCGACCGCCTTGAGGAGACGGATAAAGTTGTTGCACTCGAGCTAGGAGCAAGTGATTTTATCGCTAAGCCGTTTAGTACGAGAGAGTTTCTTGCACGCATTCGGGTTGCCTTGCGCGTGCGCCCCAACGTTGTCCGCTCCAAAGACCGACGGTCTTTTTGTTTTACTGACTGGACACTTAATCTCAGGCAACGTCGCTTGATGTCCGAAGCTGGCGGTGAGGTGAAACTTACGGCAGGTGAGTTCAATCTTCTCCTCGCGTTTTTAGAGAAACCCCGCGACGTTCTATCGCGCGAGCAACTTCTCATTGCCAGTCGAGTACGCGACGAGGAGGTTTACGACAGGAGTATAGATGTTCTCATTTTGCGGCTGCGCCGCAAACTTGAGGCGGATCCGTCAAGCCCTCAACTGATAAAAACAGCAAGAGGTGCCGGTTATTTCTTTGACGCGGACGTGCAGGTTTCGCACGGGGGGACGATGGCAGCCTGAGCCAATTGCATTTGGCTCTTAATTATCTGGCTCAAAGGGTGACTGAGGACGCGGCCAGCGGCCTCAAATCTACACTCAATATTTGGTGAGGGGTTCCGATAGGTCCCTCTTCACCAATTGCTCGATGGCTTCTCTCCAGCAAAGAAGGACGCGAGCGCGGCGGTAGCCAGCTTGTGGCCGAAAGCTCGAGCGGTCTCCAACCCCAACGGATCAAAATGACTTCGAGCGACCTCGAGCAACGCAACCGGGAACATGCGTGAGGTCTGAACGAGAACGGATTTTTCTGTAGTTGAAGGGATCGGATAACTTTTCGGGGCCACGCGAAATGATCCATCTGCCAGCATGCTTTCGAAATCGTCCAACGCGCGCCTTAAAATCATTTGTAGCGACTTCGAGGGACTGTATTGCCGAACGAGGTTGTCATATGTTTTCGACACTTGAGGCGCGGGCGGTCGCGCTGAAAGAAAAACCTGGAGCTTTTTCGGGGACGGAGGTGGACTAAGGGCATCCACAGTTAGCTTAAGTTGTCGATCGGGACTGTAAATGTGATCGGCGACGAGAGGCTCACGTTGCTGGTCTTTCTCGTCGGCTTTTTCAGGCAAGTGCTGGAGGTCCAGCTTCTGGGGAACAAGTGTCGGGTTGGGATGGTGGATCTCGGGTCGAGCACCAGCAAGCCGCCGTGCTTCGCCGACCGACAACGCGGGCTTGCGAATTGCCATCTTCAAGCCTCCAAGATTTTGCTGATCAGTTTCGAAATGACCACGACTTCCTCCATCGCAATCCGAAGATTCCTCTCTATGAGGCGCATCGTCGGATCAGTTCCCGTGTTTAGTAATGTAAGATGCAACATGCCGCGTTCTTTCATCGCGGCAAATGCATCTCTTTCATGCATGGGAGACGGTACAACTGGAAGGCTCTCTAGCGTCTCTGACATCCTGCGTTGCGATGTTGTCAATCGGCCGACCGGGACGCGTTGGCGCAAAACAGCTGTAGGAATTGCCAAATTTTCACTCAACAGCAGCTCGATGACGTAGCGGTAGGTAGATAGTGCCTCATCAATGTCGAGCGGCGTTAGCATGGTGGGGATCAGAAGCAGGTTTGAGCTAGCGATGATTGTGTTGTTGAGCTCGCTCGAGCCGCCACGCGTATCGGCCAACGCATAATCAAATCCTTCGAGCTCGGCATTTTCATAGGCTGCTTCAAGAAGGGGCATTTCGTCGGCGGAATAGACTTCACAGCGAGGATCCCAGGTACTGCTTTGTAAGGCGTTTTCTCTCCATCGCGTCAGAGGCCGGTTTTCGTCGGCATCAAAGAGGGCCACTCGTTTACCGTCATTTGCCAAAGCAGCGCAAAGGCCCATGAGTGCGGTGGTTTTGCCAGCACCCCCTTTGAAAGAACAAAACGTCAAAAGTTGCATATTCTGATCCCGCCTATCCTGTGAAACCGGAGTGCATTTGTATTTTTGTTCGTATAAATGTTTTTGTGATTATCGATGAGTAAAAGCGTTGCTACACTATTTTTATTTCACATTCGTTATAAGACAATTGCAAATGTAGCAAGTATATTCAGTATTGCCTGTAAATGTACTGTTGATTTCATATTGAGCAGGGCTAGACTTCCATCCGTCTACCCGGGCACATTTCGTGCTGGAGTATCCAGACCTTCCGCTTTCTTTGGAGGAAGCTATGTCAAAACACACTAGAGCCACGTCGAGTGAGACTACCATCAACCAGCATCGATCCCTGAAAGTTGAAGGGTTCAAGGTCGTGAGTGCCCGTCTGCGATCGGCCGAGTATGAAACCTTTTGCTATCAAGCGCGCCTGCTGGGACTTTCGGATAGTATGGCAATTCGCGTTGCGGTGCGCCGCATCGGGGGCTTTCTCGAAATAGATGCAGACACACGAGAAAAGATGGAAGCCATACTTCAGTCCATCGGAATACTCTCAAGCAATGTATCCATGCTTCTATCTGCCTACGCCGAAGACCCTCGATCGGATCTGGAGGCTGTGCGAGATGAACGTATTGCTTTTGGCGAGGCTTTCGCCGCCCTCGATGGACTACTGCGCTCCATTTTGTCCGTATCCCGGCGACGGATCGACGGTCGCTCGTTACTGAAAGGTGCCTTGTAGCACTTGACCACGCACCTGACGGGAGAAAATTGGATGCCCGATCGCGCTCAAGTAATCATTCGCATTGTGCCAGGAGGTGGAACCAAGAGCCTTCAGCAGATAATCAATCAGCTGGAGTACCTGTCCCGAAAGGGAAAGCTGGAACTGCAGCGTTCAGCCCGGCATCTCGATATTCCCGTTCCGCCGGATCAAATCCGTGAGCTTGCCCAAAGCTGGGTTACGGAGGCCGGGATTTATGACGAAAGTCAGTCAGACGATGACAGGCAACAAGACTTAACAACACACATTATTGTAAGCTTCCCCGCAGGTACCGACCAAACCGCAGCTTATGAAGCAAGCCGGGAATGGGCAGCCGAGATGTTTGGGTCAGGATACGGGGGTGGCCGCTATAACTATCTGACAGCCTACCACGTCGACCGCGATCATCCACATTTACATGTCGTGGTCAATCGTCGGGAACTTCTGGGGCAGGGGTGGCTGAAAATATCCAGGCGCCATCCCCAGCTGAATTATGACGGCTTACGGAAAAAGATGGCAGAGATTTCACTTCGTCACGGCATAGTCCTGGATGCGACTTCGCGAGCAGAAAGGGGAATAGCAGAGCGACCAATCACATATGCTGAGTATCGACGCCTTGAGCGGATGCAGGCTCAAAAGATTCAACTCGAAGATACAGATTTTGATGAGACCTCGCCTGAGGAAGATCGTCGGGACCTCAGTCAATCGTTCGATCCATTTCGATCGGACGCATCTACCGGCGAACCGGACCGTGCAACCCGACATGACAGACAACCGCTTGAACCGCACGCCCGTTTCCAGGAGCCCGCCGGCTCCAGCATCAAAGCCGACGCACGGATCCGCGTACCATTGGAGAGCGAGCGGAGTGCCCAACCATCCGCGTCCAAAATCCCTGTAATTGGGCATTTCGGGATTGAGACTTCGTATGTCGCTGAAGCCAGCGTGCCCAAACGAAGCGGCAATTCCGATACTTCTCGCCCGGTGACTGACGTTGCCATGCACACAGTCGAGCGCCAGCAGCGGTCAAAACGACGTCATGACGAGGAGGCAGGTCCGAGCGGAGTAAACCGTAAAAGATTGAAGGCTGCGCAAGTTGATTCCGAGGCAAATGTCGGTGAGCCCGACGGTCGCGATGACAGCAACAAGGCGGCTGATCCGGTGTCTGCTTCCATCGGTACCGAGCAACCGGAAGCTTCTCCAACGCGTCCGCGTGACCGTCACGATGGAGAATTGGGTGGACGCAAACGTGCAAGAGGTAATCGTCGCGACGATGGGCGCGGGGGGGACCTAGAGACAGGAAGGACGGAATAATGGCAAATGGTCAGTTCACGATACGCTCTGCTCGCCCGGCCTCCGTCGGGCTGACAGGCGAACGGCGTGGAGCCGCATCCGCCTCTTGCTCTGCACTGTCCAATGTTCAAGGAAATGTTAGGGATAGGCCGATTCCAACTAGCTCATCAAGATTACCAAATGCAGCCATATTGCGTGATTCCTCGGGAAGAGCGTCGACTGGTCTGCGGTACATGGCGGCTACTCTTCATTGGTCTGCGATCGCGCCATTATCGCTAATAAACAGCAATGACCTGGCTCCGGCCGCTTATGACTTTGAGACGCGAAATAACGCAAGAAATGTGACTGCCAAAGTCGGCAGGGCAGTCCCTGTTCCCAAGCAAGGCGGGCTCGGCAAAACGCTCGCATCCGTACCCCTTAGTACACGTATATCAAGGGTCAATTCCGACCGAAGACTGCCCGCTGACGCAGAAGACCGCCCTGAAACGCGCGACCCCCAGAAAGGACGTGGCAGTCATGGTGCGACGCCAACCTTACATGAAAAGATTGGAACCGCGTTTGCTCGAAGATTGCGAAAGCATACGTACTATATTGTTTGCAGTTGCTGCCAGACCCGGAGCGCGTTGACGATGGGTGCAAAGATTTCGGTGAAGTCATGAACTCCAGCAAGACTTCGCCCCAGCGTATGACCCTGAGCATCGTATGTTCGCTGGCAGCCGGTTTTTGTGCGGCCAGCTGCTATGTAACGTTCCGCCGGGGCTTCAACGGCAAAGCGATGATGACGTTCGACGTTTTCGCTTTTTGGTATGAGACCCCGCTTTACTTGGGTTATGCCAGCACCGTCTTCTGGCGTGGTTTATCTGTTGTCATCTTTACCTCGCTGATCGTTCTTTCAAGTCAGCTCATCATATCGCTGCGCAATCAGAAGCATCATGGGACAGCTCGTTGGGCAGAAATTGGCGAAATGCGGCATGCTGGTTATCTGCAGCGTTACAGTCGCATCAAGGGGCCGATCTTTGGAAAGACATGTGGTCCCCTTTGGTTCGGCAGTTATTTGACCAATGGCGAACAGCCACACAGTCTTGTCGTCGCGCCAACGCGTGCTGGCAAAGGCGTCGGCATCGTCATTCCAACGCTGTTGACCTTCAAGGGCTCGGTAATCGCCCTTGACGTCAAGGGAGAATTGTTTGAACTGACGTCCAGAGCACGCAAAGCGAGCGGCGACGCAGTTTTCAAGTTCTCCCCCCTAGATCCTGAGCGGAAGACTCATTGTTACAATCCGGTCCTGGATATTGCCGCACTTCCGCCCGAACGCCAGTTCACTGAAACACGCCGTCTAGCTGCGAACCTTATTACGGCTAAGGGAAAGGGAGCAGAAGGCTTTATTGACGGCGCACGTGACCTGTTCGTCGCGGGAATCCTTACCTGCATTGAGCGTGGCACACCAACGATTGGCGCGGTATATGACCTATTTGCGCAGCCTGGCGAAAAGTATAAGCTTTTTGCGCAACTCGCGGAGGAAAGCCTAAACAAAGAGGCTCAGCGTATCTTCGATAATATGGCGGGCAACGACACGAAAATTCTGACATCGTACACCTCTGTGCTGGGCGACGGTGGACTGAACCTGTGGGCTGATCCGCTTATCAAAGCAGCGACAAGCCGGTCAGACTTTTCCGTTTACGATCTCCGGAGGAAGAAGACCTGCATTTATCTTTGTGTCAGTCCCAACGATCTGGAGGTCTTGGCACCACTTATGCGCCTGATGTTTCAGCAGCTCGTGTCAATCTTGCAGAGATCGCTGCCAGGTGAAGACGAGTGCCATGAAGTTTTATTTCTCCTCGACGAATTCAAACACCTGGGCAAGCTTGAGGCCATAGAGACCGCGATCACAACCATCGCCGGTTACAGAGGCCGCTTTATGTTTATTATTCAAAGTCTTTCGGCCTTGTCGGGCACATACGATGACGCAGGAAAACAAAACTTTCTGAGCAATACTGGCGTACAAGTATTTATGGCCACGGCTGATGACGAAACTCCAACCTACATCTCAAAAGCTATCGGCGAATATACGTTTAAAGCGCGTTCGACCTCTTACAGTCAAGCCAGAATGTTCGACCACAACATCCAGATTTCTGATCAAGGTGCAGCCCTTTTGCGCCCCGAACAAGTGCGCCTGCTAGACGATCAGAGTGAAATCGTTCTCATCAAAGGGCGACCTCCACTCAAATTACGAAAGGTGCAGTATTATTCCGATCGTACGCTGAAAGGCCTTTTCGAACGCCAGATGGGCTCTCTGCCTGAGCCCGCACCCTTGATGCTTTCCGACTATAGCAACGATCAAGTTCAATACCACTTGGCTCCGATAGCAAATTTTAATGAGGATGCTGCACCGCAAAACAGAACTGTGGCCGAGGACCATGGAAGTGTTAAAGTCGGTGCTGATATCCCTGAACGCGTGATGGGAATAAATGGTGACGAGGAACAAGCCGATGCGGGCGAGATACCGCCGGAATCGGTTGTGCCTCCAGAATTGACGCTCGCTCTGACCGCTCAACAGCAATTGTTGGACCAGATTATTGCACTTCAGCAAAGATCGAGGTCCGCACCGGCATAGCCTGCGAAATGATCTTAATGGTGCAATTCGTTTCAGGCGGCATGTTGCGGTTCAACAAAGTGTACGCCAGATCCAAATTGGCCCTTTACGAGGTGTCGGTATGACAGGAAAGTCGAAAGTTCACATAAGAGGTTCGGCTGACGCGCTTCCTGACGTTCCTGGCGGAAGTACTACCGCCCCTTTTTTAACCGAACCTTCTCGGGATCAGGTTGATGCCTCGTTTGAGGTCCAAACCGACTACAGCCAGTCTACTTCCGTGTCGTTTACCTATGATGGTGTTGGACTTGGTCCTGCCGAGCGTGCGGCTTACGAGAACTGGTGCGAACCGGGCCGGCCCACTTGGAAAGATCTTATAATCAAGGCACGTGTCGATCCGATTGACGATGTGACCTGGCTCCGAGATTTAGAAGAGGACACCCCCTCAACCTTCAGATACGAAGGGATGCCTCTGGGCATCGGGGAACGACAGGCCTACGAAAATTGGCAAGAGGACGCTCAGCCGACATGGGAAGACCTTGTTGTCAGCGCACGCTTGACGGAACTTGGCCGTCCACACGGGATTACCGGCGAGTATACATCCCTCGCAGGATCGAAGAATACAAGTTCAATTTCATTGAAGCGAAAGCGGAGCAACTTAATTGATGATGAGAATTCATCCGGATCGTTTTCATATGACGGGATGAAGCTCGGGGAAGCCGAGCGTTCTGCATATGGTGACTGGGCCGAGGCGGAGCCACCCACGTGGAAAGATTTGGTATTGAGGGCACGCGTTTCCTCGATCAATGACTCTGCTTGGCTTTTTGATTCACAAACATCTTCATCATCATTTGAATACAACGGTGTTCCCTTGGGCGAGCCGGAACGGCAGTCTCTCAGACAATGGCAAGGAGACGCTCAGCCTACCTGGGAAGATCTCGTTGTTAACGCGCGTATGGCAGAACTTTGCCATGCTGGTTGGATTGAAGGTCAAAAAGGTTGCTTTGAAGAGCGCGGGGAGGCTCTGCCCGCGTCGGAACGCGGTTCGCAACGCCCCATTGGTCAACGGACAGATTCCTCCGATTCTTTTGTGTATGATGGCACAAGGCTCGGAGCACCTGAGCGAACTGCTTATGAACGCTGGAGTAAGAGGGAACGCCCGACTTGGGAAGATCTCATCTTAGATGCACACCAGGCCAGGACTGAAAGTGACGCTGTTACGACCCAAGCGATTGGTCAGTCGTCCTCACCGGTTTTCTTATATGAAGGAAAGTCGCTCGGAGACAGGGAACGAAAGGCTTACGAAAAATGGCGGCAGCCAGCCCAACCGCGATGGCAAAATCTTGTAGTGAACGCTCGTCTGGCAGAAATCGATCCCTCAGCCTGGATTGCCGATGAGCGCGATCCGCTTGATGATAGCGACGCGCTTGGTCGCCCGTCGTACACAAGCTTGACGGATAGATCAGACGTCCCTTTAGACGATCAATCAATCTATCGTCGTTCCGACCTAGTAAGGGAGCAGGTGCCAGAATCGTCTCAAAGGCAATTCGCAGCATGTTCAGAATCTGAAACGAGGCCTGTGCAATGGTTTACTGCTTCTGGGTCAGATGCAAACAATACGGAAAATATCACCGCCAGCGATCCCGTCGATCGCACGGGTGGAGTTAAGCGGCTAGGCTCCAAAAGCGACAGAACCGTTACAGCTTCTATCCATGACGTGAATTCCAGCACAAGGCGACTGTTGCTTAACGAATTTGGATCGGAGGCTCCGCGCCCTTCGCCAGAAAAGACTGTTCGCTTAAGAAGCGACAATATTGGCACCTATGGGAGCCGGAAAAATGAACGAGCGCGGCTCGCGACCGAAACCGGTGCGTATGAGTCGGAGCATATTTTCGGGTTCAAGGCTGTCCACGATACTGCGAGAGCGACGAAAGAGGGCCGGCGTCTCGAAAGGCCCATGCCCGCCTACCTTGAGGATAAGGGGCTTCATCGCCAACATATTGGCACCGGGAGAGGACGGACCAAACTTGTCGGGCGCGGATGGCCGGATGACACAAGCTATCGCTCGGATCAAAGGGCAACTCTGTCGGACCCCGTTGCGCGCTCGGAAGGCGCGACGGCCTCAAATGGGTATCAATTGAACCAATTGGGTTACGCGCACCAACTCGCTAGCGATGGCCTGCAAAGTGAATCGCCCGATGGTGTTGCCTTGCCAATTCAAGTGGCAACAACGAGCTACAACTATACAGTGAGCCGCGATCCTGTCCTTGTTCCGCCGGATAAAAACGAAGCCCCTCAATTGCTGCATCTTGGTCCCCGTGGTCAAACCGAAGCTGTTCTTGCCCGCGAAACAGCATTGACTGGAAAATGGCCGACTCTCGAGCGTGAGCAGCAAGTGTATCGCGAGTTTTTGGCCTTATATGACGTAAAAAAAGATCTTGAGGCCAAATCAGTCGGCGTAAGACGGAAAAAAAAAGAAGTTATTTCTGCGTTAGACCGAACTGCGCGCTTGATAAGCACGTCGCCTTCGAAAGCTCGATCCAAAGCAGAGACTGAAAAAGCCATTGACGAGCTCGATGATCGACGAGTTTATGATCCGCGTGATCGAGCTCAAGACAAAGCGTTTAAACGCTGATAAGTCGCCAATATAGTGATCATTTGCAGTATTCGCATCGATCGCTGGTTGATATTCTGCCGCTGGTCGACCGGCTGCTCGTCGCCAAAAATGCTCACAGGGATACGATGGCCTCGGTCAGGCCGCGTGCGTCCTGTCTTTCCAGTTCCTCCCTTTTAGCTCGATTGTGGCATCATTTATTGCCTGCTCATTGCAGTTGAAACGCGATATCCGTTTCAAGACCCGGGTATGGATGGTACTTTGGAGATATGAGCACTTGCCAGACTTCCCGGTCGGAGACTTAAAAATTCCGATAAGAGGTTACGGACGACGGACCTTATAAGTGGATCGTCTAGTGGTGGCGCCGATCAAAACAGTTCCGCCCCCGGCTTTGCTCAAAGTAGCAAAGCAGCTTTGTCTCGGGTTGCGGAGGATTTTCTAGAAAACCGCAATTTTGCAGGAGAGAACATATGGCCATCATCAAGCCGCATGTGAACAAAAATAGGACAACCTCGCCGATAGAGAGACCGGAGTCTCTCATAGAGGAAATGAGCGGCAGTCATCCGCCGAGTGGTTTTACCAACCTGGATCTCGCTATGATCGAGCTGGAGGACTTTGTCCATCGGTGCCCGCTCCCAGAAGACAATCTTGCTGGTCAGAAGGAGTGAGACGATGGATCCGTCTAGCAATGAGAATGTCTATGTGGGTCGCGGTCACAACATCGAAAATGATGATGACACTGACCCCAGGCGTTGGAAGAAGGCGAATATCAGTTCCAACACCATCTCCGATATTCAGATGACGAATGGCGAAGACGTACAATCAGGGAGCCCTACCCGAACGGAAGTTGTAAGCCCACGTCTGGATTATGGATCGGTCGACTCCTCCTCCAGCCTTTATTCTGGCAGCGAGCACGGAAATCAAGCTGAGATTCAAAAAGAGCTGTCCGTCTTGTTCTCGAACATGTCTTTGCCAGGCAACGATCGGCGCCCGGACGAATACATTCTCGTGCATCAAACGGGACAAGATGCTTTTACTGGTATTGCCAAAGGCAACCTCGACCAAATGCCCACCAAGGCGGAATTTAACGCGTGCTGCCGTCTCTACAGGGACGGAGCCGGTAATTACTACCCGCCACCTCTCGCATTCGACAAGATTAGCGTTCCAGAGCAACTGGAGGAAAAATGGGGGATGATGGAGGCGAAGGAACGTAACAAACTGCGGTTTCAGTACAAGTTGGACGTATGGAATCATGCGCACGCTGATATGGGGATCACGGGCACAGAGATCTTTTATCAAACAGATAAGAACATAAAGCTCGACCGGAATTATAAACTAAGACCTGAAGACCGATACGTACAAACAGAAAAATACGGGCGCCGGGAAATTCAAAAGCGATATCAACACGAACTCCAGGCTGGTTCGCTGCTGCCCGATATTATGATCAAAACTCCCCAAAATGACATCCACTTCGTGTACAGGTTTGCCGGCGACAATTACGCCAACAAACAGTTCAGCGAGTTTGAACACACCGTCAAGCGCAGGTATGGCGACGAGACTGAGATCAAATTGAAGTCAAAGTCAGGCATTATGCATGACTCGAAATATCTGGAATCCTGGGAACGGGGCAGTGCGGATATTCGCTTCGCGGAATTCGTTGGGGAAAATAGAGCTCACAATCGGCAGTTTCCAACTGCGACAGTAAATATGGGACAGCAGCCAGACGGGCAGGGCGGTTTGACCCGCGACCGTCATGTGAGCGTTGACTTCCTAATGCAAAGCGCACCCAATTCGCCTTGGGCGCAAGCTTTGAAAAAGGGAGAACTGTGGGATCGCGTTCAGTTGCTTGCTCGCGACGGCAACCGCTATCTGTCGCCGCCCAGATTGGAATATTCTGACCCTGCACATTTCACCGAGTTGATGAACCGGGTTGGTTTACCCGCATCGATGGGTCGGCAAAGCCATGCGGCTAGTATCAAATTCGAAAAGTTTGACGCGCAGGCAGCGGTTATTGTCTTAAATGGCCCAGAGTTACGTGACATTCATGACTTGTCTCCTGAAAAACTGCAAAATTTGTCCACCAAAGATGTCATCGTCGCCGATCGCAATGAGAATGGTCAGAGAACTGGCACGTACACCAGCGTCGCGGAATATGAGCGCTTGCAGTTAAGGCTGCCACCCGATGCAGCGGGGGTGCTTGGTGAAGCAACTGACAAATATTCACGTGATTTCGTTCGGCCAGAGCCGGCGTCGCGTCCAATCAGTGACAGCCGCAGGATATACGAAAGTCGACCGCGTAGCCAAAGCGTCAACAGCTTTTGACGTTCCTGCTGCCGCGTCAACGAGGAAGCTCGTTTGACCCGGGTTTGCCAATGAAAGGGCTCAATCATGGTGAACACTACAAAGAAAAGTTTTGCGAAGTCGCTTACGGCAGATATGCGCCGTTCTGCTCAGCGCGTTGTCGAGCAAATGCGAAAAGCATTGATTACCGAAGAAGAGGCGCTCAAGCGGCAAGCCAGACTGGAGAGTCCCGATAGGAAGCGAAAGTATGCTGCTGATATGGCGATAGTCGACAAACTCGACGTAGGGTTTCGAGGCGAAATAGGCTATAAAATTCTTGGAAATAACCGGCTTCGAGTAGACAACCATAAAGAATTAACGCGTGAGCACGGTAGACTTCGCAAAACCAAAACGGTTCTGAAGCGTAACCCGGTGACGCAGGAAGTCTATTTGGGTTTATATGAAAGGAAGTCCTGGTTAAGTGTCAGCAGCCATTTGTATGCTGCGGACGGCACACTCCGCATGAAGCACGTGAAATACAAAGACGGACGTTTTGAGGAAAAATGGGAGCGCGACGAAAATGGCGACCTGATCCGCACAAGGTACGCCAACCGTGGCAGGCTCTTTCAACCTGTATCCGAGAAAATGGGCGCGCCGTATCGGAGCGGCCCTGACGACCGGCTCTATCGCGATCTAACCCGTCGAAACGGTTTCAGACGGGAGACATTCGAACGGGACGATCACGGAAACCTCGAGCGTATCGGCAGCAACCATGTCGGCTTTTCCAAGATTTCAGTGAAGGCACCCAATCGTCAAACCTCCCAGACGAAGATTCAAAAACTTGGTGGCGCTTTCAACAAATCTTTTAGGTCCCTTCTGGACAAGGAGGGCAATGAAATGGGCCGCGATATTTTGAGCCATCGACGGCTCTATAACAAGCGGTCTGCTGTCTACGATGAAGCTACCGGACAATTGAAGAGTGCCAAGCATACCTTCGGCAAGATCTACAGGAGCGAAACCGAATATCTCAGCGCGGGCCTCAAGAAGGTTTCAAAAAAGATACTCGGGGTGACGGTCTACCGGAAATTTGCGGCGCTCAGCGAGCGAGAATCCGAGGCTGAGAGACTGCGTAGTTTTGAATCCGGTGCGCATCGCCAGATCTGGCAGGAGCGGGCAGCGATTCCCGGTTCGCCCCTCCCGGAGACTGATGACATTCATTTCGCACAGCAGTCGCACCTAGCCAAAGCCAACCCTGATCACGTCGAAGCTGACGTCACGCGTGTGACAGATCAACATGTTGATGTTGCTGGACAAACATCATCGTCTCCCCAACGGAACTTGGAAGGATGGTTAGATTCTCAATCACGATACAAGCCAGCAAACATGCTGTTGTCAAATCCAGACCTTCAAGCGAACGGACCTCGCCCATACGAAGGGTTAGCTCATCTCACCCTCCGGCGCGATAATGAATCTGACGGGCACAAGGAGAATGATCAGCGGCTGCGACATTTCTCCCAGCCAGAGCCGTTGGTGTTACCGCATCCCGGGTCGCCGGAAATAACTAAGGTGTTTGGCTCGCGGGGAGAGCCGGCACACCCGAGTGGAAATCTGCACACGGCGGTTGGAGAAACGGCTTGCGAAGGACCGGTGATGTCTTCATCCTCGGACAATCATCAGCCAGCTCCAGGACAGCAAGAACTTTTAAGTTTCCTTCCTAATGCGCCAGCCCCAGTTTCTGTGGCAATACATGATGATCAAGAGCGACTTGCGGGGGAGGCGCCCGGCGGCTCTTTCAGAGGTAGCTCAGGGCGAACGAGTTCAATGTCGGAGAGTATCTTCGACGAAGATGTACAAGGGCATTTGGTACGGGATTATTCGATCAATACTACTAACGGGTTTATTGACCCGCAATCGTTGTTCGGTGAACCGGACTTATCGAGAGGTCCAAAATCGGGGCCAGAAATTCCATCGGAAGATTACCATTTGTCAGCTTCGGAACAGGAAAATTTGCTGAATCAATTGCTTAGTGTGCCACTGCCGGTTCCTTCACCGAAGCCCGAATGCGCGAGGTCTATGATTTTCGAAGGTTCACGTTCAAGAGAGCGTTCCACCTCCAGAGGGTTCTAAGGTGGAACGCGTCTAGGCTTGCCTATCATCACCACCTCATGATGGTCGCGGAGACCTTCGAAGAGATATCCGACATCATTGGAGAAGCTGGGCCGGAAACTGGGCTTCTTCTTGACACCGGACACGCCGCGGCAGCCGGATTCGACTACGCGAAGCTCATCGAGCGGTTCGGCGACCGCATCGTTCATATTCATCTGAAGGACGTTCGCAAGGCAAGCCGCGCCGAGGTCCAGTCAAAGGATCTCCCATCGGTTGACGAAAAGACATGATTTTCGTTAAGCGCGTCGCAGGGCAAGGCCGCAATCGCCCGCAGCAAAGGGCCGGCAATTGAGGTTGGCCCCGCTACCCCCTATCAGATTGTCGCCGACATCATCAGACGAGATTGGCAAAAGCTGCAGCTGGTATGCTGCTATGCGGCAAATCAAGACGGTGGTCGATCGTCTCGAGCGGTTGAGTGCGGCGGCCAGAGCGAGCCAGACCAACTTTTTGTCGAACTGTTCGCAGAAGATGGGCCGCCCGCAGGGAACTGCATCGCACCAGAACCGACGCGACCATCAAGTCTGCTCGCGGACCGCTGAGGTGCAGGTCAGCGGGCCGACGCAGATATCGGCTTTGAACGTTGGCTCCCGCAGACGGGGCTCGCCGCGGCGGGCCAATCGTTCGCTGACTCCTCGACGTCTTCAGCCGGATCGGGTCACGGTCGTAAGCCAAGCGATGTTTTGCAATGACGTCTTGGAGCGTTTCGATCACCGTGACCGTTCGATGGCCCTCATTCGCAAACCGGTCGATAATCTCGGCGACAAGATCATCCAGACGCTTGAACAGTAGTTCGGCATTGTCGGGTCCATTTGTCACGATCTTCGCTCCTCAGATATCGATCCGCCGCTGCTGCCAGTCCTTATATGGCACCAATAGCTGTCCGGGAAATCGCTCTTCGATCGTGATCTCAACCATGGCGATCCTGACAAAGACCTCGCTGCTGTCACGGTCTTTGGAGGGGGTATTTTCGCTTTCGTCTTCGAGCTTTTGCATCAGCGCAAACAGTTCTTCGTCGGTCATCGCGGAAAGTTGGTCTGCAAACTCCGCATCATCAAACTCTTGTCCCTCTGCCATTGTCTGTCTGCTCCTCTGTCATCGATGGGTTTGGCGACAACGGACTAATCATCATCCAGTTCAATCCAGACCGGGGCATGGTCGCTGGTGTGCTCCCAGGCACGCACATGTTTGTCGACACCGCAGGTCTGCAGTCGCTCCCGTAGTGACGGACTGAGAAGAAAATGGTCGATGCGCAGACCGGCATCACGCGCGAAGGCTTTCCGGAAATACTTCCAGAACGTATAGATCCGTTGTTCGGGATGCAGCAGCCTGACGGCGTCCGTCCAGCCTATGGCAATAAACTCGGCATAGGCGGCCCGTACTTACGGCCGAAACAGGGCATCGTCTCGCCAGCGCTCGGGTTTGTAGACGTCGAGATCGGTCGGCATCACATTAAAAGCGCCGACAAGGGCGACGGGCACATCAAGCTCCAACAGCCCCGCGGCATAGGAATGTAGCCGCTCGAACCAGCGGAGTTTGTAGTCAAACTTTGGCCCTGGTGCTGGATTGCCGTTCGGAAGATAAAGGCAGCCGACGATCAGGCCATTGATGGCAGCCTCGATTTAACGGCTGTGACTGTCGTCGGGGTCGCCCGGGAGGCCGCGGCTTGTCTCGCGCGGCTCCTATCCCGGACAAGGACCGCAACGCCCTTCCAGCTCTTCTGACCATGCCAGATGGCGCCGTAGCCGGCACGCTCGATTTCCCGGCGGGGAAACTTCTCGTCCGGCGCCTTGAGTTCCTGCAGACAGACGACATCAGGCTGCGCTTCGGCCAGCCACCGCAGCTGCGCTCGCATTCCGGAAGCGGACATTTCCGCCCGAGTTGGTGACGATGGAGCGGACAAGCGAGCTATGGGCGAAAAAGAAAGCTGCGCCCGAGGCGCCGCTGCTGCTTTGATGGCGGCTTCTTCCTGTCGATACCGGAATTCATGCGATGCCAATCACCGAGGCGCGTACGAGACCTTTCGATTAATCACCGAGTAACAGGATAACCAGCACGACGAGGTCGAGATCTACCCCTATGCCACGCAAGGCTCACTCGACGCCACCATGTGGCAGAACAACGAACGCAAGGCGAGGTTCATTGCCGCGGCCCTTTCGGGTGATACCTCGATCCGCCGGCTGGAGGACCTGAACGAGGGGCAGGCCAACCAGTTCGCCATGGCCAAGGCGATTGCAAGTGGTGACGAGCGCCTGATGCAAAAGGCGGGGCTGGAGGCCGACATTGCGCGGCTGGAACGGCTGCGTGCCGCCCATGACGACGATCTCTTTGCCGTGCAACGGCAGGTCCGCGACGCCGAGCGCGAGATCGAAACCGCCGGCCGTCGCCTTGGCGATATCGCAGTTGATATCGAGCGGCTTGTGCCGACCTCAGGTGATGCTTTTGCGATCAACGTCAAGGGCGAGACCTATAGAGAGCGTAAGGAGGCGGGGAGGGCGCTGATGAAGGAAATCCTCACCCTCGTCCAGTTGCGGCATGAAGGGGAGATTCACATTGCTTCCATCGGTGGCTTCGATCTCGTCTACGATGCCGAAACGTTCGGGCGTGGTGACAATTACCACTATCAGACCCTGCTTCAACGCACCGGCGCGGATTATGAAATTGAGTTGCCGGTGACCGTCGCGCCGCTTGGAGCTATCTCTCGTCTCGAACATGCGCTCGACGGGTTCGGGGAGGAGCGGGAGCGCTATCGCCAGCGGCTGGAGGAATACAAACGCCGGCTGATCTCCTACCAGTCACGGCAGGGTGGCGCCTTTGCATTCGCGGATGAACTGGCGGAAAAGCGCCATGCGTTGCGAAAGGTTGAGGAGGCGCTGGGAAAATCGGCGCGCGGTGATGTGGAGACGAACGAACTCGCCGCATGAGATCACCTCCATGAGGCGCGGTCCGCTGCGGCGAACACCACGGTAACGAGGCCTAGCCGAACCGCGCACGGTTTGTCGTTGAGAAGGCCCTACAGGCTTCCCAAATGCCTCGTTTTCGCTAAAAAGTCTGTCATGATTAAATCCGAGCTTGTTGATCTCCTTGCCGCGAGAAATCCATACCTCCATCGTCGCGATGCGGAGAATGCCGTCGATTCCGTTCTCGATGAAATCACCGGCGCCCTCGAACGGGGAGAGCGCGTCGAAATCCGGGGTTTTGGCACCTTTGTCGTAAGGCATCGTCCCGCACGCTCGGGGCGCAATCCCCTCAACGGCAACGCGGTGCTCGTCGAGGAAAAATGGGTGCCGTTCTTCCGCGCCGGCAAGGAGATCAAAGATCGTCTGAATATGGCGGAAGAACCGCGTGGCAAGGAGTAATCGTTGATCGAATATTCGAGACATGGGTTCTGCGAGGCCCTTCCCGAGGACATTCGTGAGACGGTCGAGATGATGGCGCTGGAATTTCTGCCCGAAACCTGGCCCGTCCGGTTTGTCGCGCTTCTCTCGATGCTGGAGGACATCACAAGCAAGGTCGAAGAGGTCCACCGGCCGTATGTGGTCAACAACTGGGTGGTCATCGTCAGCGGCTTGCTCGAACATTTGCCACGTGATCTGGCCTCGCCGGAGTGCCTGGCCCTGATGCGTCACAGTGTACTTGACCGTTTTCGGCAAAGCCATTCAACAATCGCCGGACGTGGAGCAGCAGAACGAGATCTTGCGGCGTGAATATCCGCAATAGTCGATCGCCGAAGATCTGCTCCGCGATTATGAAATGTGGTCCGCCAAACAATCGCAGATAAAGCCCAGCTAGCAGGGAGAAGAATATGCCGACAGGCAAGGTCAAGTGGTTCGATGCCACCAAGCGGTTTGGCTTCATTACGCCGGACGATGGTGGTCCGGATGTTTTTCTGCACCTGAGCAGCATAGCCGACCCGGCCTGTCCCACGCTTCAGCCCGGTCTGCGGCTTCACTATGGTGTCGAGCAAAAGGGCGGCAAGGTCACGGCGAAAGATGTGGGGCCTGTGCCGGTTGAAAAGGCTGTGCAGCACGCTCCTGCCACTCAGCCTCAAGACGAGGAGGCGTTCAGCGACGCGTTTGAGCGGGAATGGGGCCTGCGCCGGGTCTGAAGCGCACTACGCCAATCGCGAGTGACTGGCATACAGTGGGTCCAGTCGGTAATTGGGCATGGAGGTAGAGCGCGTGGGCATCGAAACGGCAATCAGAGACGCGACGCCGGATGACAGGGAGGCAAATAGCGCTCCAAGTCCGCGTCAGCCAACGGGCATATTCGGGCATGCTCGCGGCGGATTATCTGGCGGATACGATGCCTGATGAAAAAGCTCGCCTCTGGGAGAAGCGCCTTTCGCAGAGTTCAGACCCTGAGAGATTGCGTGTGACCCTGGCGCATTTTGACAATGAACTGGCGGGCTTTTCTTTCTTCCTGTTTGATCAGGAAACGCAGTTCGGAACATACCTCCATAATCTGTATGTCGACCCCCGCTTATCAGGGGAAAGGTGTCGCTCGCAGCCTGCTGGCGGCGGGTATTCAGCGGTTTTCACCGCAACAAAGAAACGGGCCTGTACACCTGCTGACTCTGGCCGACAATCATCCGGCGCGCCGGTTCTACGAGAAATTAAATGTCCAGATCATTGAGGAAAATCGAAGCGTGATGGCCAGCTACCCGGACTTGATTTTCGTCCGATACCAGTGGCGGAACGCTCACGAACTGGCCGCCACAAACTTCAATCCGGTGCGGGATTCCTAAAGCCCGGGCGATTCAAAAGTCGATCATAAACTTTGGGCACGTTCGGGAATTTGACAGCAAAGGGCAAAGTCAGGGGTATGCGTCTGTTCTCTCATTATAGCGCCCTCGCTATCTCTCTTTTTCCAGAAGGAGCTAACGCTAATCATCTCGAAAACAGTTCACCGCGCCGACAGCCTGCGGCGGTGTTTTGGTCGAAACCTCCGGGATTGCGCTAACGCAATCGGCCCTGCCATTGTGAACTTAAGCAGAAGAAAAGGGGGTGGAGTCCCATTTAATGACGAGATCGGCAAGGTTGAGAAGGGAAAATGAAGAATTCATAATTTCTAGGTCCTGAAAAAAGGCGGACCAACGTGTCTAGGACTTAGCAGTTCTGAGGACTTGGATATACTCCTGCAAACCCCTTGCGAAAAACTCGGTTCCCGCAAAAAATATACCGTAAGCGGATACCGCCAGCATCAATGTGAACACGATTGTGAAGCTGCGAATAACGTATCTTACGTATTTTATATCCGCGTGCTTTCTGTCCAGTCGGCCAAATTCCATGAGGAAAACTATTATATTTGCGAGTACCAGAAAAAAGAAGATAATGATCAACACGAAAGCCGAAAGGCGCAGCACAAATATCTGATAGGCAGGGTGTCCTTCGCCGACGTTCAGGAAGTGAAGCATGCCGCCAATCCCGGCACCGACCAACGCGCATGTTGCAAGAAGCGTTTGGACGAACGGCTGCCATCGCATGGACTCTCGGTGTTCAGATGTCTGTTGCTTCATGTCCCGGTCGTTATCCATTCTGCGCCCCTAAACGTTATGATGAAGACGGGGGTTTATGGAATCGGACAGAACATAGCAAGAACATATATGAGCAAGATGTGGGAATTCTACAAATCTGGGGCTCTGGACACCGAGCATGTCGTCCCTGGGGCGCACTTTCATTGCCCCGCGTGCCGTCACGCCGTTCACGGCATGGGATTTGACGATTGCCCGCTATGGCATTTTCGGCCTGACCTGTCTGCTGCTGGTGGCTGATCGACGGTTCGGCCCTTGCCGGCATTGCTCGCTCACGGCTCCTGATCGGTTTGCTCCTCGGTGGGGCTGGATATGTCGGATACTTCATCAGTGTGGCCTTTGCCGTTCAACTCGCCGGCGCAGCCGTGCCGCCAGTCATCATCGGTACAATGCCGGTGTTTCTGGCCATCACCGCCAATATCAGGGACCGCTCCGCACCATGGAAGGCGCTCCCGCTTCCCCTAGCACTGATCGCAATCGGCGTGGCGATTGTGAACGCTGCGACGATCAGCACGGCCGACGTTGGGGATAAGTCATCGATCTTACTCGGAGCTCGCCAGTTCGGCGGCGTTGGCGATCTGGATCGCCTATGGTCTGGCGAATGCGGCTGTCATGCGATCGGCAGACGCACCGGACGGACTGCAATGGACAGGGTTGCAGGGAATCGGTGCGGCGATCGGAAGTCTACTCCTGTTGCCGTTGGCTTCGTTCGAACTCGCGGACACGGCATCCGCTTCGGAAACCGCTCGCTTTTTCGTATGGGCGCTGGTGATGGGGCTGGCTGGCTCGTGGTTTGCAACCTGGTGCTGGGTGGTCGCTTCCCGTCGTCTGCCGCTGGCGCTCGCGGCCCAACTCATTGTAGCTGAGACGATCTTCGGCCTCGCCTACGGCTTCATGTTTGAGGGCCGTTTTCCAATCCCTGCTGAAGCAATCGGGGCATCTATGCAGTTTTGCGGTGTTTGTCTGGCCATTTCAGTATTCAGCAAGCGGCGATCGACGACAGCGATGAGAACATCCTGACATTTACGAAAGTGCTTCAAGCGGTTGGTGTCAGATCCTTTTCAAAGCGATAGGTAGACACCATGAATTTCTTATCGACGGTCTTTGGTGTCCAAAGGGCATCTTCAAAAGAGTGCGCGAGAATCCATCCCTCCCGCTCATAAAATCGTTCAGCTCGGACATTGCCCGCCGTACAGAACAGCACTGCCCTCGTTATCCCCGCGCCATGCAGCAGTCTTTCCGCGTGTGAGAGCAAGGCATGGGCTACACCGGTCCCGCGAGCGCGTGTGCTGACATAGAGCTTGACGACCTCAGCTCTCTTCACCGACACAAACCCGAGCACGCGATCGTCTTCGGTCGCGACATAGAACGTGTCTTGAGCCTCCTTTAGCCAGAGACTGAAATGGTCTTTGGTCCGAAACGCCAACACCTCAGAAGGCACGATGTCGGCATGTGCGTCGTGCCGTCCCTGGTGCCAGAACTGGACGATGCTCTCATTATCGATAGTTTTTGCCGGGCGGATTTCGAGCATAGGCTCCCTTTCGCTAGGTTGCTGCAGGAGACGGTCGCGAAACTCCGAGTTCTGCGGGCCGAAATTCCCCTGATGATTCAATGGCGGCTGTTTTAACGCAAACGTCAGGAGCGAACTGAAAGAACAAGGAGAAGCAAGGAGAGAAAACCTTATTCGCACACCGGCCGTCTCGTCGCCGCTGTCGCTCAACCGCTCCCTCCTCAACCCTGTCCGTAGTTCTCGCAAGGCTTCGCCCCGCTCGAACTGACGGGCAGGGCCGCTCGGGCGCAGTTGCGCCGGTCCGTCCGCTCTGCGGTCCGGGAATTGTCTTCGCAAAGAAGTGAAGACAGGAAGTGGTGGCGACCGCCGCCCCGAAACCCCGAAAGAGCAAATCCCATGCAGATCCTCAAAATCGATCCCCGTGCGCTGAAGAACAATCCCGACGACGCGCGCCGGTCGAAATCGTCACCGCAGGCCGATGCGCTGCTGCTGGCGACGGTCAAAGCCGTTGGCATCATCCAGCCACCCATCGTCGCGCCGGAAACCGATGGCGGAAACGGCTACATCATTCAGGCCGGGCATCGGCGCGTCGCCCAGGCGATAGCCGCGGGCCTCGAGGAAATCGACGTGATCGTCCGTGAGGCGGCCAATGACAACGGCGCCATGCGCTCGATGGTCGAGAACATCGCCCGTGAGCCGCTCAATCCTATCGATCAGTGGCGCGGCATCGAACGGCTCGTTGCCCTCGGCTGGACCGAGGAAGCGATTGGCGTGGCGCTCGCCTTGCCCGTCCGCCAGATCCGCAAACTGCGGCTTCTCGCCAATGTTCTGCCGTCCATGCTCGATCATATGGCGCTTGGCGACATGCCGAACGAGCAGCAGCTGCGCACCATCGCCGCCGCATCGATCGAGGAACAGAGGCAAGTCTGGAAGGCCAACAAGCCGAAGAAGGCCGAGCGCGCCGACTGGTACAACATCTCACGGGCGCTTTCGAAGACCCGCATGCTCGCTAAGGATGCGAGCTTTGGCGACGATCTCGCTGCCGCCTACGGTATCGAATGGGTCGAGGACCTGTTCGCGCCGGCCGATCAGGACAGCCGCTACACGACCAATGTCGAGGCCTTCCTCGGCGCCCAGCAGGAATGGATGACCAGCAACCTTCCCAAGAAGGGCGCGATCGTCGAGGTCAATAACTGGGGTCAGCCGGAACTGCCGAAGAAGGCCGAGCGCATTTACGGCAAGCCGTCGAAGTCCGACCATATTGCCATGTATCTTGACCGTGACGGCAAGGTGCAGTCGGTTGCTTTCCGCATGCCCGAAGACAAGAAGAAGAGTAAGGGTGATGCTTCCGCTGGTAACGATGCGGCAGGAGCAGTCGATGATCCGATCATCGACGCACCGAAGCCGCGGCCGGATGTCACCCAGAAGGGTCAGGACATGATCGGCGACTTCCGCACCAATGCCCTGCACGAGGCGCTCGGCCGCGCGCCAATCGAGGACGACATGCTGATGGCGCTGCTTGTTCTTGCCTTCGCCGGTCGGAACGTCCGTGTCGATTCCGGCGTCAGCGACAGCGTGTACGGGCCGAAGCGCTTCGGGCGCCATGCCGCCCGGCTGCTCTCCGAGGACGGCAAGCTCGCTTTCGACATGGAGACGGTGCGTGTCGCTGCCCGCTCGGTGCTGATCGACGTGCTGTCATGCCGGCGCGGCATGTCGAACAGTGGCGTGGTGTCGCGTATCGCCGGCGACGCCATCGGCGCCGACAGCTTCCTGCCCAACATGGGTTCGGAAGATTTTCTGTTGTGCCTGTCGCGGCAGGCGCTGGAGGCGGCGGCGAAGGAGGCAAACGTGCTCCCGCGCGAGAAGGTGCGGGGGACGCGGGCGGCTCTTGTCGATCATTTCGGTCAGGAACGCTTTGTCCACGCTTCCGCGCTCTTTGCACCCGACCGCCAGGACGTCACCGATCTGATCAAACACGGCGAGGCTGTGGGGGATGAGGAGGAGGCCGACATCGAGGGCGGCACTGAGACTGCGGCCCTTGAGGAAGAGAGTGCCGATCCCTTCGAAGGTGAGGACGATCTTCCCGATGCGCTCGACGAGGGATCCGAAGCCGGCGCGCCGGACGAGGAACAGGACGCTTACGGGATCGCCGCGGAATAGCCGCTTCCAATTCCTCTCCGAATGCAGCCCCGCCGCCGATGGTCTCTATCGGCGGCGCTTCTGTTTCCAGCATCCCCTCAAATTCAGGGAGAAGTCGCATGTCTGCACATCTCGCATTTCTGGCACCGATCGGCACCATCCTTCAATGGTCCGACGGCACGCCGCGGCCACCCGAACGGCATCGCAAAAAGCTTTTCGCCTGGAAGACCAACAATAGCTCCGGCCGGTTGATCCGCAAGCAGGACGAGCGCGCCACCGGCAGCATCATCCTGCCGGCAAACGTCACGCTGCACGAAGGCGATTTTGGCGGCGGCGGTGTTATTACCATCCGCATCCACCGTACGTTCTCGCTTGAAACCAAATTGACGTTCCGCGTTGTCGAGCGTCCTGCCACAGGCAGTTGCCGCGTCTTCGACCGTGCCGGCGACACTGCCGAACTCGTGCATCTGGCGGCGAACCGCGCGGCGGCGAAAGACTGGCTGTCGCGGCACGGTTACCCGTCCGCAGTCCTTGAAGACGTGACCGCCGACGAGATCGCCGCCGATGTCGTCGAAGGGAGGGTCGCAGGATGAAGGGTCCCACTCCTGAAACGGCCAGTCCATCCACCCCTGACACATCAGGGATCGAATTTGGAAGAAGTGCAGACGGCCTCACCGTGGCGCGCATCGGAGACCTTGTCTTCGCCATGATGCCAGCGCGGAACGGTCAGTATTTTCTGAGCTCCGCATGGCAGGTTCCACGGCCACTTGCCGATCTCAAACGGGAGGACTTCTATTCTCATCACGGGAGGATCGAGGATGAGCCGGTATTTCGTGCGCGGATGTTCGAACAGGCCGAGCATAGCCGCGAGCTGCTTCTCCTTGCACGCAGACCCGCGCGGATACACTGCAACACGCCCTGGGGTCCGTCGCAAGGCGCGACGATCTATGCCGAGGGTGTGGTTTTCCACACCACGGTGGGACATGGCGGCTTCAAACTCTCGGCTGAGCGCAACGCCCGGGTCCATCCGATGTTGGGTCGCGACAGCGGATTTTATGAAGAGGATGCCGAGTGGGCCATCGTCGCGCTGACGTTTCCGGATCTCTTCACCGTGTTCGAGCGAAAATGCGCAGACAAAATGATCCGCGATTGCTGGCCGGACGCATGTGAGGCAGTCTTCGGCCGGGTTCTCGTTCCCGGTGAATCCATGGAAAAAGATCGGCGGGCCTTCGAGCTGCGACATGCCAACGACTGGGTCGTGATCTCCGCGCTTCGCTCGGACCATCATCCCGGCATGACGGAGGTCATCGCCACGCGTGGTGGCAGGCGCGATCACGGTGTGGAGGAACGCCGCTTTCTGGTGCCGTCCGTAGACTATCAGGCCGGCGGTTTCGGCTTCGTCATAGACGAGACCCGGTATGCGGCATTTGACGGCCCATCGAGCTTCGCATCATGGAACGGGAGGGATGCGGCATGATCTCCTCCATCGACCACCACGTGGAATTGCGGCGCATGGAGGACGCCTGCCGGCAGACGCGGCACCAGATCGGCATGATCGAGCGTCAGATCATCCGCAAGATGACCGCCCTGATACCATCGCTTGGCGCGCGCAAACCCAGGAATCGACGTGGCAGACCGCATGAGCCGGACGCGTTCCTCAACCGCTATCGCACCAATCTCGCCGCCATCACCGCCGAGCGGCAGCCGGAAATCGATGCGCTCTCGAGGAAGCTCGCGCGGCAGGAAGCGGCAATTGCATCCTTGCGTGCCCGTACAGCTCTCCCCGGCAACGCTGGTCAAACTGCGCCGCAAGCCAGCGGTGACGTCCGGCGCCTGTGATGGCTGGCAAGTAAGGCAGGGAGGTAGGAAGGGTGGATTGGCCTGGCCTGGCCTGGCGCAGGTCTTGCATGGTTTCCTCTCCACTTCGGTATCCGAGGTTTGCCTCTGGCCGTTCCGTCCTTCGGTTTCGTGGCGGTCTGAACCGGCGCCCGTTCGGTTCAAGGCCGCTGTCGCGCCGCGGGGCGGCCGGTCATGCCGCTCTCGACAAAGCAGGCACGCGGGCTTCGCAAGGGCTTGGGCAGCCCCGCTTGACCGCATGCCTTCTTCGCTCGATCTGGCCTGCCCGGACCCTGAACCGCCCGGTTTGCGCCGGTTCCTTGTCGCCGCACCGAAGGACGGAACGGCCAGGGGGCCGACGCTTCGGTGAAGCAAGAAGGAAACCAATCATGGCAAAGTCCACCACCCAGTCCCGCCAATCAGCTCGCCCCTCCGCGCGCGTCGTGCCGCTGCGCAAAGGCGCCACCCTCGAAATGGTCCGCCTTGCATGCCCCGACGAAACCCAGGCGCTCCGGATCGCCGAAAGTTTTGGCACCGCCATTCTCGATAGCGACGGCATCCGCGACATGCACGAGCGCCTGATCGTCGAGACCGCAACTGCTCTTTCCGATGGCCTTGGCGAACGGGCGATGCAGATCCATCTGCAGCGCATCGTCGGCGCCTATGTCGGATCGGCCCATGGCGCTGGCCAGTTCTACTCCCGCGCCGTCACTGAGGCGCGGGACGCCACCGCCAAGAGTGCTGCGGATGCCCGCGACGAGGATCTCGACGGTCCGGTCGGTTACGACAGCGCCGCCCAGCGCAAGCGCGAATTCGCAGCTGACATGGGTATCCAGGCGCATGCGCTCAGAATGGCAGCCGTCGGCGCTGTTGCTGCCTATGAGCAAGTGGTCGGCGAAACCTGGAAGCCGTTCGACCGCCCGGTCGAGAACCCCGGCCAGACGCTCGACCGCAAGGCAGCCGCAGCGCAGCTATCCGCCTTCGAGTAACACCCATCGCGGCGGGGCTCCAGCCCCGCCAGACCTTCACATAGACGGTTGTCCTGTTTTCGTCAGAACTGCATGCTTATATGCGAGGAGATCGATTTCGAAAGGATATCCATGGAAACCGTTTCAGCCCCCAGGACCAAACCTTGGCCGAAGTCACAGGGACCCGTGTTGGCCAACGCCTCCGATTTGCGAAAGGCCGCGGCCATCAACGCGCTTCTTTCGACCCCGGCGCCGGTTCTTCCCGTAAAAGACGGTGATCCGATCCTACCGTTTGTGATCGGCATATTCGATACGTTCCGCTCCTCGTTGCAACCCGATGTGCCGGCAGTGCGCCTGCGCAGGGCGATTGCCGCCTATGCGCGCTCGAAGAACTATCTGCTGGCGAGCGCGCAGCCGGACGCCATGCGTCATGATGCAACCGGTACACCTGTCACTCCGGTCGATGAGGCGGATCGCCTGTCAGCGCAGTTGCGCGTCGAGGAAATCCGGCGAGAGAGACAGACGTCGGCAGAGGCTGGGCGGACCGAAGAGGTTGCAACCGGGCCAAGCCCGGACAAGTAGTTTCAAAGCCGGGGAAATCCTCCCTTCGATCATGCGCGTATGAGAATGCGGCCTTGCAACGGATACAATTGTTGCTTCATTCTGCAGCCATCACATGCGGAAGGAGCCGGATAATTGAGTGATACAAGGAAAGCCCCGCACGCGATCGACGTCGAAGTCGGCGCCCGTATTAAGCTGAAGCGGAAGCTTTTAAGGATGTCCCAGCAGTCATTGGCGGGCAAGCTTGGCGTGACCTTCCAGCAGGTCCAGAAATACGAGAAGGGCGCCAACCGCGTGGGCGCCAGCCGCCTCAGCCAGATCGCGACGGCGCTGGATGTTCCGATGTCCTATTTCTTCGACGGAAACCAGGGTGGGCGGCAAGACGACGATAATCCCCATATCACACGCGAGACCGACGAGGTTGCGCTGTTCCTGTCTTCGAGGGAAGGCTTCAATCTCAACCGCGCCTTTATGCAGATCCCTTCGGCTGCCGTGCGGCAGAAAGTTGTCCTGCTGGTGAAGTCGCTCGCTCGCGCCGAGGAAGAGGCGCAATAATCGGTCTCATCGCGACCCGTCCCGCCTCCGGTCCTGCCGGGGCTAGGGTTTCGCGCAAGGGCTTCGCCCTCCTTCACGTTGTTACGGCGCGTTCCGCGTGCGCTCATCCCTGATCTGCCCGGCTTTTGGACCACCGCGACGGGGTCGCGATGGTCGCGACCTCCGAAAACGGAGGTTCAACGAAATGAAGAGAAATAAGCAGGGCGAACGCGTCGATCTCTATGCGCGGATCACCGACAGGATCGTCGCTGACCTGGAAAAAGGCGTGCGTCCATGGATGAAGCCGTGGTCGGCCGTAAACACGACGGGACGGATCAGCCGGCCGCTACGCCACAATGGCGAAGCCTATAGTGGCCTCAACGTGCTGCTGTTGTGGTCGGAGAGCACAGCGAGGGGCTATGTCTCGCCGACATGGATGACGTTCAAACAGGCCTTGCAGCTGGATGGAGCTGTTCGCAAGGGCGAGACCGGAACGACGGTCATCTATGCAAGCCGCTTCACCAAGTCGGAGACCGACAGCAATGGCGGCGAGGTGGAGCGCGATATTCCGTTCCTTAAATCGTACACGGTGTTCAACGTGGCGCAGATCGACGGCCTGCCTGACCACTATCATGGCGTACCCGAACCGCTCCTGAGCCCGATCGAGCGCATCGGTCACGCCGACGAGTTCTTCCGCAATACCGGCGCAGTCATTCGGCACGGCGGCAAACAGGCATACTATTCTCCGGCCATGGACTATATCCAGATGCCACCGTTCGAAGCCTTCCGCGATGCCGCCGGGTATGCGGCAGTCCTCAGCCATGAGGCGACCCACTGGACGGCGGCAGAACATCGCGTGGGACGCGACCTGTCGCGCTATGCCAAGGACCGGACGGAGCGAGCGCGGGAAGAACTCATTGCCGAACTTGGCAGTTGCTTCCTCTGCGCTGACCTCGGTATCGCGCCGGAACTTGAGCCGCGGCCGGATCACGCGTCCTATCTGCAGTCATGGCTCTCGGTGCTGGCCAACGACAAACGGGCAATTTTCCAGGCGGCCGCCCATGCGCAGCGGGCGGTCAATTATCTCCACGGTCTTCAGCCAAGGGCGGATGCCTGCGCGACGAGGGAGGTAGCGTAATCGCGCTCGTCTCTTTTTGGGCGTCCTTTGGTTCGAGCAAAACAATAGCTTTCTGTGGACCTATCCGCCCCATGGGAATGTGACCTACAATCTAGACATTCCGGACAATCTGTACTATCTATCGTGGTAGATGATAGGAGCAGGAACATGGTCACATCCGTCAGAAAATCGTCAGCAACCTCCTTGTCTGGGTTGAACCCGGCGGCCATTGCCGACGTCGTCGAGGTCCTCGCCCGTCATAATCCACGTCTTTCCAAGACGGCGCTTGCCGCGACGGGGCGTGTCGTCGCCGCAGTCACCGCAGCAACCGCACGTCTTGCCGCCGACCAGCAACGCCGGCTCGTTGCCGACGAGCGCGAGCTGGCGCAAGCCGTCGCGGTCGCGGTCGCTGGCCTCATCGCGGAGGCGGACGTCCGCCTCGCGCCGCTTGCGGTTGGCAAGTCCGTCGAGGTCAGTCAGGGCGCCGGTCTTCCCGCGCCCGTCGATCTCGATGAAGGAAGGCGCAGACTTGCAGCTTTTGCAGAGCCGACGCGTCTCGAGGACTGGGCCGGTCCTGTCGCGGGACCGGCCGAGATCGAAAAGACATTTGGCACGAAACGGTCGACGCTGCACGACTGGCAGAGGCGTGGCGCGGTGATTGGCCTGCTGAGGGGCGAACGCAAGCATGTCTTTCCATTGGCGCAGTTCGTCGATGGACGCCCGGTAGAGGGCATGGCTCAGGTGACGCGGATCATCGCCAATCCTCGTGTCGCCTGGCAGTGGTTGATCCGGACAAAGCCCGATATCGGCGGCTCACCGTTGGATCTCATGAAAAATGGTCGTCTGGACGAGGTCCTTGCTGCGGCCGAGCGTGATTTCGGCTGACACTGTGAAGCTCGATCCCAAAACAGTTGCCGATCTCGCACTGGCGTTTCGGCCGAATGCCTGGTTGCGCGTTTTGCCGCGTGCTCACATGGCGACGCCACTCGGCATGGGCTTTGGCAATAGCCGCTTTTCCAGCCCACACAGGCGATTTCGCCTGGCCTACATCGCGCAGGATCTGCCGACGGCGATTGCCGAAACGATCGTGCGTGACCGCTTCGAGGGCAGCGCCGACCGGGTGCTTGATGAAACAGAGTTCGAAGACTGGGCGATTGCCGAGGTTTCCGCTGTCGATCCCTTGACCGTCCTCGATCTGAGAACCACCGGTCTGCTCAAGCTAGGAGTTAGTACCGATGCTGCCCGTGCGAAAACACACAACGATGGGCAGGCGCTGAGCGAGGCCGTCTACGGGTCCTTCGATGCCGACGGATTGTTGTACGCATCGCGGTTGACAGGCGCCCATTGTCTGGCGGTCTACGACCGTGCGGTGACGCGCAAGCTCGCGGCGACGCCGGCAATCGAGCTTCTTCGACACCCGGGCCTAGTTCCTGCACTGAAGGAAATCGGTGTCTCGGTCCGGAGCGCTCGCTCTCCTTGAGAGGTATCCTCACTTTCGTTCATGGCCGCGACATGGATCCGTGGACACACCCACCGTCGACCGAGGGGGCGGCATCAATCAGCTGCGATTGAGTGCAGGACAGAATATGCTGATCGCAAATTCTGGAACGGACAGCGCGGCTTGTCCGGTCCGGTGTCAGCGGACACGATCTTACCTCGTGCGGGCACGAAACGATGTTGTTGTGACTGGCCCCTGCGTCTTGCCAACAACGGATAATTTTTGGCGAACAAGAGCATGCATGGACGACATGTAACCGATCTGAAACCGGAGCCGCCATCGAGACGGAAAGTTCGGCGACGCTCTGCGGACTCGTCGCATTGGCCCGGCAAATTCCCAAACGATCGATGTGGCCATTGCTGCCATCCATTCGGGCATAGGAAGTGGGCGCGGCCAACGCGGCCTCGATTTGACATGTCTGATCGAAGAGCGGCTGCGCCTCGATCGTTCGCCCGCAACGGCATCGCCACCTTTCTTCCCCTGCGACCTGCGTTCGCATTCCTCGCGGTCCAAGAAAGCCGTCTCCCGCCGCCCTCCATTGCATTCCGGTCCCTGGGGATGCGGTCCGATCGTCCCCGATCAAATCGACAGTCATCGAGGACGCGATGGTCGCGGCCCGATCAAACCGAAAGGATCACGACAATGGCAATCATCGGCGAATTCACCACCAACGGCAACACCATCCTCGGCCACGTACGCACTCTGACGGTCTCCATGAAGGCCCGCCTGAACCCGATCGAACGCACATCCCGCGACGCTCCCGACTTCCGGATCATGTCCGGAGCGGCCGAAGTCGGCGCCGCCTGGAGCCAGGTTTCCGGCGACGGAGAGCCCTACATCTCGGTCAAGCTCGACGATCCGAGCTTTCCGGCCCCGATCAATGCGGCACTTTGGCCGACCGAGAGGGAAGGCGACTATACGTTGGTCTGGAACCGCCCGAAGCGCGACGCCTGATCAAAGACGGAAGCCCTGCCGGAAACGGCGGGGCTTTTCCCTTGTTCAAACCAAGAAGGAACCGGGCATCTAGCCCGCTTCTTCTTCCGGTCGCGATACGGAGAGGCGGGGTCTGCTCAGAGTGACCAATCGTGCCGCGAGCAAATGCCGGCCTCAAGGACTTCGCGTGGCCCCCCGATTTTGCTTCCGCTCCGGTTCCCTGCGCTTCAACAAAACCGGCACCCCACTCGCCGCCTCTGGCGGTCGCCGACGCGATCCCTGACCCCGTCATTTCCTCACGCCCCGCGGCGTCATCTTTCTCAAACGTCAAGGAGATGACGATGCTACTGGAACAACATATCGAAGAACTGCGCCCCGAGATGAACCATTGCCACCCTGACGAGCGTCGCCAGATTGCCGCGGAGCTGGAACTGGCTCTGGCCGAACTGGCCGTTATCATGGCCGAGCAGGACGGTTCCGTTGACGCCGTGCCGCCCTTCTGAGGGTGGCATACACCCGCAATGCTGCCACCACCGTCCGATTGCCATCGAGATCGAGATCAGCTTAAGCGTGATGGCAAGCAGCGCCGATGACGCTGCGCCGTCTGCCTTTGGCGGCTCCCCCCTGATGACCCCGCTTACCGCGGTGCGGCTCACTTGTTCAGCACATCTTTCAGTGCTTTGGCAGGCTGAAACGTAAGCTTCTTCGCAGCGGCAACCTTGATGGTGGCGCCGGTTGCCGGATTGCGAGCCTCACGCTCCGGGGTATCCTTGATCTTGAACTTGCCGAATCCCGGGATAGATGTTTCCGCTCCGGACGTGGCTGCCGTCGTGATCGACGCGAAGACGGTTTCGACGATCGATTTCGCCTGGGCTTTGGTCAGGTTCTGTTCGGATGCGATCTTTTCGGCGATTTCATTGGTTGTGGTCATGACGGTTTCCTCGTTAAAGACGGGAAAACCCTTTCAGGCGATCGTTACGTTGTCATGCGGCGTTGTCCTTAGAGTGGCGCTCCTGCAGGGGTTTCCACAGCTTCTTGCCGGTTGATAGCCCCTTTTGCGCTTCTGCAGTAACAATTCGAGAAAGCGCGATATCGCATCATTCTCATTGCCGAACACCTCGGTCATCTCCCCGCCCGCCTTGCCGATCCGTCCCCATGTCCGTACCAACGCGGTTTCTCCGAACAGGGTTGGCCGGATCGCAAGCGCGTAATATCGGGCCATGTTCCTGTTGGCGTCGATCCTCTGGCAATAAAGCTGGTAGTGATGAATACCCATCCCCGCATGATCGTCGATCTTCACGCTACGGTCCAACGACACTTCTGAATCGAATGGCCACTTTCGATTCATTTTCGTGATGAATATCGGTAATCGGCTCCGGTTGGGTGAGACGGCTTCGCCGCACGGTTCTACTCGCTCCGCTCACCGAACCCGCAACGCGGTTTCGGCCGATTCCGGTGACGATCCTCTCGCGGAAACACTACGGCGGATGCAGGCAGGCGACCTTTCAGTGCATATCGCCGCCACACCAATCGATCCGGGGGCTGCCCCAGCGTCGGCCAAGCTTCTCCCGCACCAGCTGCTCGCCGAGCGACTTGCCTGCGCGTGAAACGATACGCAGCTTTCGGCCATAAGGATCTTCGTCCCGTACACCAGCCACCAGCGAAAATTCGGCCGCCGCATTGAGCAGCTGGAGCAATCGCAACTTTGCTGCTTCGCCGGCCAGGCGTTCCTCTTCACAGGCCGGCTGCGAGATTTCCGGCGCGTCGATATCGGCAATGCGGATCTTGACGCCCTCCAGCCAGAAGGTGTCCCCGTCCACAACGCAGGTCGTCCGTCTTCCCGTATCGCACAGCGTGAACGACGCTCGGAGCTGATCGCCCGTTTGTGCCGTCCCGATCATTGCGCAAAACAGCACGAGCAACCACACTGACTTCCGTGACGAACGCCGGATTTTGTGAGCTGGTTGACAGGTTTCGTTCCTTGCCATCGAGGCCATGGACCTCACTTCACCGTTCATCATCAATATCCCAGATATCCAAGAATATCGGCGCCAGAATATTCTCCCGCCTCATCGACATAAGCGATGACATCACCGGTCTGCAGATCGATGATGGCGCTGTCGAGCTGGCGGGCAACGGCGTCGATCTCGTGGATGCGGCATTCTTCGATTGCCTCTTCAGCTGTGACCTGTGCTTCACAGGCTTCCCAATATCTCATGGTTGCTCCCTCGATCTAATTCAAAGCCGGATTGTCCGTGCCGAAAGAGTTTTTCTGAAACCGGTTCTCTGCGACACAGGCCTTCATGTCCTCGCGCCGGAACCACATGGCGCGCCCGCATCGAAGGGGTGCATTGCCCGAGGTGAAGACAATCTGTTCATCGGCGCGCATCCGCAGCACCTCGTGCGGCAGGATCAGTGGTCGGCGGCTCAACTGCTTGGACCGCGACCGCGACGATCCCTTCATTCCGGACGATCTGTTGGTCTGATCGACCTCAACGGTGGTGTCGCCGCAGCGCTTCGAGATATAGTCGGCGGTGTCGGGATCGTTGATTGCAGAAAACGAAATCCAGGATGCGGATTCGAACCATTTGCTCGTCGCATCACGCCCTCCATAAGCCTCGCGCATCTGGCCGAGCGACTGGAAGATCAGCGTTAGCGTGATGCCATATTTGCGACCGGCATCGCGGGCCGTTTCAAGGATGCGCAGGAATCCGAGACGGGCCACTTCATCGAACAGAAATAGCGTGCGCCCCTTCACATCACCATTGCGATTGTAAATGGCGTTGAGCAGCGAGCCGATGACGACACGCGCCAGGCCGGGATGCGCTTCCAGCACCTTCAGATCAAGTGCGATGAAGATGTCCGTTCCGCCCTCGGCGAGATCGTCAGTTGAGAGACTGTCACCAGAAACGAGGGCGGCATAGTTCGTGTACGACAGCCAGTGTGTTTCCTTGACCGCATTGGCGTAGACACCGGAAAACGTCTCCGGCGTCATGTTGACGAAAACCGCGACGTTCTCCTTCACGAAGTCGGATTCCGACTGTTCATAAATCTTCGTCAAACGTGCCCGAAGCTTGGGCTCCGGTTCGGAAAGATTAGCCCGGACACGGCGCAGCGTCTGCTCTTTCTCATCGGTATGGCCGGACAGACAAACGTCGGCGATGAGTGCGGTTAGAAGCTGCATGGCCGAGGCGCGAAAGAAGTCGTCGCGGGCGGACGCTGTGCGTGCATTGTCGGTCATGATCCAGGTGGCGACGGCGACGATGTCTTCTTCCTTCGTATTGCCATGACGGCCAATCCAGTCCAGCGCATTGAAGCCGACACCAGACGCTGTGGGATCGAGCACGATCACCTTCCGGCCGGCCTGGCGCCGGTGCTCGCTGACCATCGGAGCAACCTCGCTTGACGGATCCAGCACAACGAGACCGCCGCCCCATTTGAGCGCGGTCGGTATTGTTACTGAGGTCGTTTTGAATCCACCGGAACCGGCAAAGACGATGCCATGCGACGAGCCGAAGGAACCATCGAAGCAGAGCAGTGGCGCCTTGCCGCCGCCGCCCCAGCTTTGCTTGTCATCGGCCCGGAACGGCATGGCGGCAACACTATCGCGATCAACGCGATACCGCTCGCCGATGACGATGCCGCCGTGCTCAGGAAACAGCGTTCCGGCCTCCTGCATCTTCATCCAGTCGGCCTCGCCATGGACTGCACGCCTGCCACCGATCCGCTTTGGTGCAGCCATTGCGAAGGCTGCATTCCCCTTGATCGCAACCCGCAAGGCAAAGACGCTTCCGATGAAGGCGACGCCAACGCCAATCATCGTTGCCGGATCGGCATATGCGAGAACCGTTTGGCCAGCTGGCACATTGCCGGCAACACCAGCCAGGCGGATCGTTTCGCGTGTCATGGCGATGATGATGACCACAGCACTTCCTGCCAGAACGCTCAAACCGGCCACCTTGATATGCGTCGAACCATTGGCGGCAAAGAGCGCGACGACGCCGATCGCGGCAGCCACCACATGAGGCAGGGCGAGACCAGCCCTTCCCAGCATCAGCTTCGCTTGCGCTGATGTTCCGAGCGCCGACAACCGATATTCCATGCCTGACGTCAGGATCATCGCCGCGAGCATGATCGCCGCGGGCAGGATTGCCAGTAGCAGCCTATTCGCCCTCATTGCCAAAGGCCTCCGCGCCGATTGCCGCCAGCCGGGCCTTCTCCGTCTCGTCGCCCCTGATCCGTCTGTTGGCGTCGATCAGCAGGCCGAGCAGCAGAGAACGCTTCTCGTAGCGCAGTCCGGCTTTGACGATCAGGCCGCCGAGTTCGATTTTTTCGCGCGTGCCCTTCTTGCGCGCATCTGATGTTATCGTCTTTGCCATCCGCTCAAGCCTCACCAATGCCGCCCGCATCCGCGCCAGACGACTGCGCCGTGGAGGCCCCGCTTGCGTTTCGGCCATCTCCGGAATCCTTCTTTCCGGTTGCAATACCTTTGCCTCCGCGAAACCGTTTGGCGATCTCCTCCAAGGCCGCCTGAAGGTCCGCCTCGTCGATCTCGATCTCCCCGAGGCCGGCTTTCAGTGCGATGCGACCAACGCGTTCGGCCTCACGGGTCTCGGCCTGCTTGAGCTGATCCTGGAGTCTTGCGATTTCCTCCCTGATCTTCGATGACGGCTTCTTCATTCCGGTTGCTCCTTTGAACTCTGGGCGTTGCTCTTGCGACGCCCAGAGTCTCCCGGATGCGCTGGAAAAGACATGTGCAGATCTGCACATCGGCAGATCGCTCGCTTTGGTGGATGATCCCGACTGTTCCGAAGGAATGGCTCCAAGGGTCCAAGGGCGCAATTATACGTCGTGGCGCGACGTCTTGCTCAGAGGCCCGGAATCGCCTGGCCGCTCCCGACGAACAAGGTTCGAACCGGGAGCTTTTATCGCCGTGGCCATCGCACACTTCTCAGCCAGCATCATCAGCCGCGGCGACGGCCGCAGCGTGGTGCTGTCCGCGGCCTACCGGCACTGCGCGAAGATGGAATACGAGCGTGAAGCCCGCACCATCGACTACACGCGCAAGCAGGGCTTGCTGCATGAGGAATTCATGCTTCCTGCCGATGCCCCGAAATGGGCGAAAGCGCTCATTGCGGATCGTGCGGTTTCGGGCGCGGTCGAAGCCTTCTGGAACAAGGTCGAGGCTTTCGAAAAACGCTCCGACGCGCAGCTGGCCCGCGACCTGACGATTGCACTGCCGCTGGAGCTCACACCCGAGCAGAACATCGCCCTGGTCCGTGATTTCGTCGAGAAACACATCCGGGCGAAAGGCATGGTCGCCGACTGGGTCTACCACGACAATCCCGGCAACCCGCATATCCACCTGATGACCACATTGCGGCCGCTGACCGAAGATGGTTTCGGATCGAAGAAGGTGGCGGTCACCGCCAAGGACGGCCAGCCTGTCCGCACGAAGTCCGGGAAAATCCTCTATGAGCTCTGGGCCGGATCGACGGATGACTTCAACGTGCTGCGCGACGGTTGGTTCGAACGGCTGAACCATCATTTGGCGCTTGCCGAGATCGATCTTCGCATCGATGGACGCTCCTACGAGAAGCAGGGTATCGAACTTGAGCCCACCATCCATCTCGGCGTTGGCGCCAAGGCGATCGAGCGCAAGGCGCAGGACCAGGGCGTCCGGCCAGAGCTTGAGCGCATCGAATTGAACGAAGAGCGGCGAAGCGAAAACACGCGCCGCATTCTGAACAACCCAGCCATCGTGCTTGACCTGATTACGCGCGAGAAGAGCGTCTTCGATGAGCGCGATATAGCCAAGGTATTGCATCGCTATATCGACGATCCCGCATTCTTCCAACAACTCATGGTCAGGATCATCCTGAACCCGGAAGTGCTGCGGCTGCAGCGCGAAACGATCGATTTTGCGACCGCAAAGAAAGTGCCGGCGCGTTATTCGACGCGAGCGATGATTCGGCTGGAAGCGACGATGGCGTGGCAGGCAACATGGCTGTCGAACCGGGAGGGAAGGGGCGTTTCCCACTCCGCTCTCGAAGCCACGTTCAAGCGGCATGAGCGGCTGTCCGACGAGCAGAAAGCAGCGATCGAGCGCATTGCAGGACCTGCCCGTATCGCCGCCGTCGTCGGACGCGCGGGTGCTGGCAAGACCACGATGATGAAGGCGGCGCGGGAGGCGTGGGAGCTGGCCGGATATCGTGTCGTTGGTGGCGCGCTCGCCGGCAAAGCGGCGGAGGGCCTTTCGAGCGAAGCCGGCATCGAGAGCCGCACGCTCTCATCCTGGGAGCTGCGCTGGAACCGCGGTCGTGACGTGCTCGACAATAAGACCGTCTTCGTCATGGACGAGGCCGGCATGGTAGCCTCGAAACAGATGGCGGGCTTTGTCGATGCCGTCGTCAGGGCAGGGGCAAAGATCGTGCTGGTCGGCGACCCCGAACAGCTGCAGCCCATTGAGGCGGGCGCTGCCTTCCGCGCCATTGTCGATCGGATTGGTTACGCTGAACTCGAAACGATCTATCGCCAGCGCGAGGACTGGATGCGCAAGGCGTCGCTCGATCTGGCGCGCGGCAATGTCGAGAAGGCGTTGGCGCTCTACAATGCCAATGCGGGAATTGTTGGCGAACGTCTGAAGGCGGAAGCGGTTGAGCGCCTGATCGCCCACTGGAACCATGATTACGACCAGACGAAGACGACATTGATCCTCGCCCATCTGCGCCGCGACGTGCGCATGCTCAACGTCATGGCGCGCGAGAAGCTGGTCGAGCGCGGCATCGTCGGCGAGGGCCACGTCTTTAGAACGGCTGACGGCGAACGCCGTTTCGACGCAGGCGATCAGATCGTCTTCCTGAAGAATGAGACCTCACTTGGGGTAAAGAACGGCATGATCGGCCATGTCGTTGAGGCTGCGCCGAACCGCATCGTTGCGGTGGTCGGGGATCGGGATCATCGGCGGCATGTTGTGGTCGAACAACGCTTCTACAGAAATCTCGATCACGGCTATGCGACGACCATCCACAAGTCTCAGGGCGCCACTGTCGACAGGGTCAAGGTGCTGGCCTCTCTGTCGCTCGATCGGCATCTGACCTATGTCGCGATGACCCGCCATCGCGAGGATCTTCAGCTCTATTACGGGCGCCGTTCCTTCGCCTTCAACGGTGGCCTGGCAAAGGTTCTTTCTCGAAAGAACGCCAAGGAGACGACGCTCGATTACGAGCGCGGCAAACTCTACCGCGAGGCCCTCCGCTTTGCCGAAAACCGTGGCCTGCACATCATGCAGGTGGCTCGAACAATGCTGCGCGACCGGCTCGACTGGACGCTGCGCCAAAAAACAAAGGTTTCCGATCTCGTTCATAGGCTTCGTGCGCTCGGTGAGCGCCTCGGCTCCGACCAATCCCCAAAAACCCAAACGATGAAGGAGGCCGCGCCCATGGTCGCAGGCATCAAGACATTCTCCGGCTCTGTTGCCGACACGATCGGTGACAAGCTCGGCGCCGATCCCACGCTGAAGCAGCAATGGGAGGAGGTCTCGGCGCGCTTCCGCTACGTCTTCGCCGATCCCGTAACCGCCTTCCGCGCCATCAACTTCGATACGGTTCTGGCAGATAAGGAGATGGCGAAGCAGGTCCTCCAAAAGCTTGAGGCGGAGCCGGAGACTATCGGTCCATTGAAGGGCAAGACCGGCATTCTGGCAGGCAAGGCAGAGCGCGAGGCACGTCGCATCGCCGAGGTGAATGTGCCTTCTCTCAAGCGCGATCTTGAGCAATATCTTCAGATGCGCGAGACTGCCACGATGCGGCACCAGGCGGACGAGCAGACGCTGCGCCAGCGGGTCTCGATCGACATTCCGGCACTGTCGCCGGCAGCGCGTGTTGTGCTGGAGCGGGTGCGTGACGCCATCGACCGCAACGATCTTCCGGCGGCGATGGCCTACGCGCTCAGCAATCGTGAAACCAAGCTCGAAATCGACGGGTTCAGTCAGTCGGTTACGGAGCGGTTCGGGGAACGAACGCTGCTGAACAACGCCGCGCGCGAGCCTTCCGGAACGCTGTACGAAAAACTCTCTGAGGGCATGACGCCGGAGCAGAAGCAGCAGCTCAAACAAGCCTGGCCGGTGATGCGGACAGCGCAACAGCTCGCGGCCCACGAGCGCACCGCTCAATCGCTAAGGCAAGCCGAGGAACAGCGTCTAACCCAGCGCCAGGCACCGGTGCTGAAGCAATGAGACGGAAGAGGATTCTTCAGTTTCTCGCGGGCGCCGCCGTCGTCATGTCCGTAGTGACGGCGACGGCGTTCACGGGTGGCTATCGCCTGAACCTGACCCCAAGCGAGCCGCTCGGCCTCTGGCGTATCGAAGAGCTTCAGCGTCCGGTCGCGATCGGCGATCTGGTGTTTTTATGCCCACCCATGACAGCTGTCTTCGCAGACGCATGGCGGCGCGGATATCTGCGCCGAGGGCTTTGCGCCGGCGGCTTTGCGCCGCTGATCAAGACGGTCGCAGCACTTCCCGGACAGCGTGTCGACATCACCGATCGCGTGTTCATCGACGGTCGTCTGGTTCCCGCATCGTCTGTGTGGCGCACGGACGGCGAGGGCAGGATGCTCTTGCCTGATCCCGGCGGCGTTGTGCCGCCGTATCATCTCTTCCTTCACTCATCCTTCGCGAGCTCCTATGATAGTCGATACTTTGGCCCGGTTCCGGATTCCGGTCTGGTCGGCCTGGCGCGGCCGGTCCTCACCTTCGATCCGTGATCGCGGTGACGACCAGAGGAACGAGCGCTGGAAACCCATCCTTCTGATCATCGCCTCGATTGCCTGTGGGAGGATCGGCTGGAGCGGCGAGGTGCTTCTTCTCCCGCTCGCCATGTTCTTTCCGTTGCTCTGGGCAATGGCGCCGTCACGTATGATCGCCGCACTTGTTGCGGCGGGCTATTTCCTGGCGGCCTCGCGCGGATTGCCGCAGGGCGTGGCGAACTTCTATGCCGCCGATCTTTGGCCCGGTCTGGCGCTTTGGGTGATGGCTTCCGCATCCTTCGTCATCGTCCATGCAGTGTGCTGGACGAAACCTCGTGGCGGAGACTCTTCGGGGAAGAGGGGGACGGACGCGGCGAGAGCGCTCCGCTATCTGCTCGCCATGGCGCTGACAGGACTGCCGCCATTTGGCATCACGGGCTGGGCGCATCCGCTGACAGCCGCCGGCGTCTTGTTTCCCGGGCGGGGTTGGTCAGGCCTTGGCGCGACCGCGATCCTGTTGGTCCTCATGACCGGTCGAAGATGGCAAATCGCGGTCGCAGTCCTCGGAGGACTTTACGTCTGGTCCGCCACGAACTGGACGCCCCCGAAACTAACACCCGGATGGATGGCCGTCGATCTGAAACGAGGGGGAGACCTTGGGCGCGATGGCTCGCTTAACTATCACCGTGACCTGATCGCGACAGTGCGTCGGACGATTGCTGAGCAGCCGGACGTACATGTTGCGGTGCTGCCCGAAAGTGCGCTCGGCTTCTGGACGCCGACCGTTGCGCGGCTCTGGCGTGAAGGTCTCCGCGGCTCGGACCGCATCGTCATCGCTGGTGCTGCCGTCGTCGATCCCAAAGGCTACGACAATGTGATGGTGGCGATATCGGCCGATAAATCGAACATCCTCTATCGCGAGCGCATGCCGGTTCCCGGATCGATGTGGCAACCATGGTTGCCATGGACCGGGCAAGGAGGTGGCGCGCGGGCCGACTTCTTCGGCAATCCGGTGGTTGAGGTTGACGGAGCAAGGGTCGCGCCGCTGATTTGCTACGAGCAGCTCATTCTCTGGCCGATCCTTCAATCGATGCTGCACTCGCCCGAGGTGATCGTTGCCGTCGGCAATGGCTGGTGGACGGAAAACACATCGATCGTCGCAATCCAAAAAGCGAGCGTCTCAGCCTGGGCAAGGCTCTTTGACCTGCCCGTCGTTATGACCTTCAACACATAGGGAGTACCCGGGATGCTCGATGCCGTCCTTGTCCAGCAATGCGCCGACCCCTCCCTGAAGCCAGCAATCGTCGAGAAATTCATCGCGAAGGCAGGATCGCAGGATCCGCTGGCTGTCACCGTGCGCTCAGGCAACAGCATGGTTCTGGTGCCAAAGCCGACAACGCCGGAAGAGGCTTTGGCTCTCATCCGCGACAATCTCGGACGCAACACCGTTCGCGTTGGCATCACCCAGTATCCGGCAGGGGTCGGAATCGTCGAGGCCGGTCAATTGAAGCCGGAAATGGTCGAGCCTTGTGAGAATATCCGCATGGGGACAGCACTGTTTGCCAAGGTCTTTCGCATCGTCATTAAATGGTACGGCAATCCCACAGCAAAAGACGTCCTGCCACAGGTTATGGATGATGCGGTCATCGCTTGGCAGACGGGATATTTTGAGGGGCTGGCGGTGTTTCGGGCCGAAGATCCTGGTCAGGGAAAACTTGCTCAACCCGCTTCAACCCAAAGTGACGAAGCCGAAACAAAAAACGACTCTCGCGAAAATCCAAGAGATGAAGATGCTTCATCCGAAGCTGTCTCGTCTGATCCAAACAAGGCCGGCATCAGGATCGACCTGTCGGGGATCGGCGCTCAAGAGCGTTAAGCCTGCCGCCAGAGTGCGATGAAATTGGAATCGCGCCACCCGGACTCCCTGCAGGCTTGCCGCTGCCTGCAGCATATTCAGCTCGGACGGATCATTGAAGACGCTCCAGATCAACACAATATCTTTCGCACGGTGTATGCGGAGGCGATCATGTGGTTAGAGATGCCAATAGGTAAGTATAAGGGTAAAACGCTACCGCAGTTGTTGCTGACGGACCCGGACTATTTTTTCTGGGCGATGGAGCAGGATGACTTTTTCAGGGGCGGTCTTGCAAAGCAGGCAGCCGACATCCTCCGTAAAGCCCGCCGCATCAAGATCCCCAAACCGGATCCCGCTAACTGGCGCGTCGAGTATTTTCTGACACCCGACGGTAAGTTCGCGCATTTCGACATTGTCGAGGCTGATCGCGCACCGCATGTCGGCTCAAGCAGGACTTCCCGCTCGCCGACGCTCGATTTCGCATATGTCCGCCAGACGCGGGACTACGACAAACTTGGATACAAGCACTTCATCAAGAGCTTCAAATACTTCTATTTTGGGAGCTTTGATGTGCGGCTTAACAAGGCGAAATGCGAAGCGTTCTTCGACAATCCAGCGAATTTCAGTTAGTTCTAACGCGTCTAAGGCAGGATGAATTAACGGCAGCAACTCGAAGCCTCTCAGCCCATGGAAAGCCTCCCGCGGTCCGATCAAGGTCGACCGGTACTCGTTTGGACCGGCCAAGGCGGTAAACGCCTTGTTAACTGGGCCAATTGCAGTTCTTCCTTCGGCTGAAGGGGAGATAGTCCTGCCGTTCAGGATCGGGATCAATGATGACATCGAGAGATTGTTGAGACCGGGTGCGGCACTGTCGGATCTGCACAAAGCGCTGCGCCGGTACACGCACAGTGCGGCGTATCTTTATGCGACCGCGCGGCCGGATGCCTTGCGCCATGATATGTTGGTGAACCCTTCGGCGCCGTCAGAGATGAGGATCGGCTGAACGCCCGTCAGACTTTCCTGATCGTTCAGGAACGACGCAAGCAGCGCCGCGAGCAACGTGAAAGCGAAAAATTAGCTCAAAACTAATCCGACAGGCGCGTGAAATCATCTCTGACGGCGGTTTCGTGAAAAATTGCACCTACGCGATCCTCATCACGACTGGCTTCTCCATGGAATGACTCTTATAAGGGTGGTTGACGCAGTACGCGCTGCGTTGCGGCTTAGAATCCGCAGATGAACGGTTGGCGCTGACCGGAATGGCGCCAGGAACCCTCTGACTTTGTGTCCGGGGGCCTGCGGCGTATGTCCAGGCTCCGGCTAAAGGTCGCAGGGCCGATTCATCTCGGATTCTAACCCCCGGCAAGGGTTCACAGGGTTCAACGTCAGCGGGGGCGTACCGCGGCCAACCAGGGTTAGGTGAGGAATGGAACTGGAAGATGCAATCGTAACGAATAAGGTCGAGCTCCGCCCATTGATCGGGCTGACGCGAGGATTACCTCCGGCGGATCTGGAAACCATCACGGTTGACGCTATCAGGACGCACCGGCGATTGGTGGCAAAAGCCGATGAACTCTTCCAGGCTCTCCCGGAGACCTACAAAACCGGAAAAGAAGCCGGCGGCCCACAGCATGTTCGATACATTGAAGCGATCATCGAAATGCATGCGCAGATGAGCGCCGTGAAAACCTTGATCAGTATTCTTGGCTTCATTCCCAAGGTCGTCGTCAACTGACAGCTGGCAAAGTCAAGTGCGGACAATCATCGTGTGAGGGCGGATATGGCTGTATCGCTTGGTTTACGTGCTTAAGCTGCGCGTCTAGTGGTGGCGTCGCCCATCGTGTTCCTCAGCGGGTGCCGGCTTGATCTGTGTCGTCAATCGTTTCGATTATTTCGTAGGTTTTGATGAGCCTCTAGATGCCTTCATTCAGTGACACACGCGCCACATCCGGCGAAATTGCGCGGATCTGAATTTTCACGAGATAAGCCGATTTCCAAATTCAGGATACTCGGCCGCCTCGCGCTTGAACTGGTGAACTGCCTCACCGGCGGCATCCGAACTCTCGTAAAAGTAAAGGACCATGACCCCGGCTCGGACAAAACAGAATTGACTAAGTCACAATCACAGGCCCGATTGACAGTGACCCTTCCTGCGCCCATCGTCGTCTCCGACTCCGCATAATTATTGGCGGCGCTAAATTGCGCATCTCGGTTACGCCGCAGGCAAGAGTGACCCGGGAATTTGCACCCTTCACTATCATGCCCCTTCAACGAGCGGATCAGCGCCTTCAGCACGTCAGGTGCGGTATCAGCCTCGACCTTCAAAACACAAACGCCCTTGCAACCGATCTCAATGCGCGATGGTTTTACCGAGCGCTTCGCAGTCGTAGGTTTGGCCGTCGCATTCGGCCGCTCCGCTTCACTGATCGGCTCCGACGCAATCAGCGCAACAGCAGGAACGAAACCACTGGGTTGGTCGCCGCGAACTTCCCTGCGCCGGGTGTAAATCTGCTGGGGACGGATATCGTGCCGATGGGCGACATCCACGATCCTTGCGCCTGAAGCGGCAGCCTCTTCCAATATCTGTAGCTTATCGTCATCAGACCAGTCACGCCGACGCTCGACCCCTGTCAAAATCTTCATAAGGTCCATAGTTTATCCGCGATGACGTCGCTGACGACAAAGTTATGGACGTAACTTCCGATGTTCGATGAAAATTTCTACTACAGGCTCACCGGACGCTTACGATCCACCGCTATATTCGATAGGTTTGATGGCTCGGACTCCAGCGTCGAGGCCCCCTTCGATTTTCCAGTTCAACAGCCTAATCCGCTCGAAAATCACTCAGACAGCGCGGCATGACGGCAAACAGAAATTTCAGTTGAAACGTTATTCTTATAACCGGCGCGGTCTTATTTGATATTGTGGTCGGATCGCAAGATTTCCGCGGAGTGAGATATATGCAGAATATTGTATCCAATTCACAGACACAGCGGCAACCCATAGAAAAAGAGGTGTCACCCTTCCATCGCGTAATGAGCGACGATCTGATCTCCCGGATCGTGGATGGCATGGTCACTAACGATCCTGTTGAGACTGCAAGGAATATCTCAAACCTTAAGCTCTCTAATAAATCTGTAAAGGAAAGTGTTGAGCGTAGTGCTGGAGGAAGATTTCACGGACAAATCAATAGACTTGGCGCAGCAAGCAAGGCCTTATATGACCACGCGGTTCCCACAGAAGGATTCTCTGAGCATCCTGAGTTTCGTCCAGCCTTGCCAAGGGACTACGCCCTGGCCGGGGAGAGAATTGATGCAATCGGGGGAACTTTAAAGCTGCAAACACCGCAACGAAAATCAGCGCTCGTAGATCATATATTGAATATCGCAGAACCGTACGATCAAGGTCACGCGCTTGAGTATGTTGCGCCCCATGTCGGTGAATTTAGCTCGGAAGATCGTCGACGTCTTGTCGAGAAAATGCTTGAGCACTTTTCCACCCCCTTTACCGATGAGTTGCCAAGCGATGAAAACTTCAGTGGAACTTACGCCTTGTTCAAGGCATTGCCCCACATGGAAGATAGCCTGAAGGCGAGGATGCTTGATACCGTGGTCAATAATCCTGATATGGCAGCACTCATTCAATCGCAGAAGGAACGCTATGATTGGTTGAGGGCGCAAGATGAGTACGAGAAGGCCACTTGGCGCTCCACGCAAAAGCCAACTGTCGATGAGCGGCTGGCAGACATAGAAAGTTCAGTTAGAAGCAATCTCAGCCTCGGTCAAGGCAGTGACCTTGAGAAGATGCGCTCTGCAAGGCCCCTGCAACAGACTATAAGTGACACCCTCAATCTCGCGCGTGAAGAACTCAAAAGCCGCGCCCCCGACGTCCGAGGGAGGTAACCTCAATTATTTCGTAGAATTGTTGCGAACTACGAGACGACGACGAGAACCATGTGTCGCGCGATCCGGCGTTATCGACAGTGTTGGCGAAAAGATCAAGGCGCTCTCGTGGGGTACGTGAGACGTTTTGGCTCACCGAGCCGCAATATCATTTGTCCACTCAGGTTTGCTTTGTTTCACAGAAATTCGCCTCGATCAACCGAAGGTCCCCCAAGAAGGAAACTTCTCCTAGCACATCAAATCCAGCGTCTGCCAAGGTAAGGATACCGTCGATTTCAACGCCTCCGGCGATCTAAACTTCGGGAATTTGTGTCGGTGCACATGTTGCTCGCACTTACGGTAGGCCGCGCCAGACGCTTTGCACATCCCATCCCGCTTGGGCGGAGCCTCGAACATTCGAGCATATTCGCGGCTAAATTGCTGGACACTTTCGTCGCCAACCCTTGCAGCGGCGCTGTCGGCATTCAGGTGTTTTGTCACCATCAGATTTCCTTGCGGCGCAGACTCGAAGGGTCTTCTGGTATTGAACATGACTGGTTCCAGTTGGGTGGCGAAAGTTGTGATGGAACGTGGATGGCGGACTTGATGATGGGCATACTTGCCTTCCGCCGCGGTCGGCCATAGTACCCAGCGCAAGAATTGAGACGGCTAAGACTTCGCTCTATATGTTGATCGATCTCCTTACGGAACGCGATCTGTCGGTGCACCTAATCAAACGTCTTGGACGTCAAATCCGTTGTCATAAAAGTCACGAACAATAACGAGAAGGTCAGCAAATTCGACCTCAATGCAAAGCTCGCGATACCCGCGGACAAAAACAGAATGTCTATCAAAACGATGGTGGCTAAATTTTTCGACTATCAAATAGTCGACTTTTCGATCAATGCATAATTGCACGCAATCTCTTACCTGCAACTCTGCCTCACAGATATACACAATCGTGCACGAAGAAGAGTTTGATGACCTTTCCCGTTTGACGGACACCCGCCATGGTCTCATCAACAGGCTTTTTGCTGCTTCAAGAAATTTGCACATCAATGCTTGGCCCTCTTTCTGGGTCGGCATATTGGTGCATTGAGCAGTCCTAGCAATGCATGTTGGAAAAAACCGCGTTTCAACTGAAACACTGAATTTATTTTGGCAGGTTCCGAGCAGAAACAAAAAGCAAGGCTACATACTTCGCCGGCGTTCCAAACGTTCGTTAAGTTGGTCGGTCTCCTTTGTTCCACCGAGTTCGCATGAGGGGTCGAAAGATGGCGTGCTCGATTTGATGGTCGAACTGCTGCAAATTCCGTCTTTGGCCTAGCGCGCCGTCACAAAGGTGGTGCGCGTTGACTCACCAGATACTTCTTAGCCGTGTGATTTAATTCGTTAGCGTTGAGTAACGAGGGATGTCGCTCCCAGCATACCCCGGCAGCAAACCGATCGCGAATGTTACCGTTGAAACACAGTTTCTGTTTAACCAGCATTCAGGGAGTGATAGACCTGAAGCGAGATCGCCGCCAACAGGAACAACCCTAGTATTCCTGATATATTTTTGATGGAAATATGGCGTGCATACGAAATATGGAAAGTATGAATGGCTAAAAATGATGCTTATAAGCTAATTATATTTGATTTTGATGGTACATTGGCCGACAGCGGCGCCTGGATGATACGCGCTCTGAGGGAAATGTCCGAACGTCACCGATTCGTATCGCCCAGCGACACTCAGATTGAATATCTGCGGGGCCTTTCAGTTTGCCAGGTTCTGAAGTGGATGAGAGTACCGGTGTGGCGCATTCCTCTGATCGTGAGAGACTTGCGTAATCTGGCTCGCGAAGCCACGTTCGATATGTTCCCTAGGACAGAAAAGGTCTTGTTTCTCCTCCAAGATCAAGGGGTCGAGCTTGCAATCTTAAGTTCGAACAGCGTTGAAAATATTCAGCGCGTGCTCGGGCCATTGGAGAGATACTTTGCTTATATAGAGGGCAGCTCGCCAATATTTGGGAAGGGCAAAAGGATCAATAAGATACTTCGTCGGTTTGAAAGGTCCCGGAATGAAGTGCTTCTTGTCGGAGATGAGGTACGTGATATTGAGGCAGCGATGAGTCAAAACGTTGCCTCCGCGGGAGTTACGTGGGGTTATGCTAAGAGAGAGGCTTTGGCGTGCAGCAATCCCACGCACATTCTAGAAGATATTGAGGATCTAATAGACTTGAAACCTCTCTAAAGAAGGAGAGCTACGCTCGTAGCTCTACTACATCATATTCACATTGAAATTGCCGCACATATGTCGGGAAGGGCTGAAAGCGGATGCCATCAGTCGTTCAACGTGCCCTAGCCTTGCTTCAGAAGCATAACATGCACGATCAAGAGCCTGGACTGCGGCATTCAACGGATGCCTACGTCGAAGCGGGCACTTAAGCATTTCGACGCCATGTGTAGCGCGCGATTAAATGTCGACTGAATTAGGCGGCGTCTTCAACATAGACTGGGCCAGATGCATGTCCACGAGAACCAATTGATGAGCAGTCTGATGATTGTTCTCTTGTCCGGCGCCGCGATACTGATCCACTGGGAAACGGCCTACGTAGCACGTTAACACTGCTGTGTTTAATCCAAGTTTATTAACGAAACGAATCTCTTGCTATCGATAATTACTCCATCGCGTCTTGCAGCCGAATGAGGCAAACATGAAAACGTCGACCAAAAAAATGCTTGTCTACGCCGCGATAATTTTCACTCCAGGATTTATATATTTTCCACTATATAAAATTTTGCTCACTCTTTATAGTGAAGATTCAGGAGATACATATTTTTGTCAGTTCTATACGGAGTTCTCATTTTTTTGGATAATGGGATTACTGGTTTTTGCCTTGTCAACGATGCTTAAAAAGAAGCCTTAGTTTTCCTTACGCCGCGCGGAAATTCTAACAAGCTTCAACGGGCGTGGGGTCAACCTGGTGGTCTCCAGCGTTAAATGACGACACCTTGTCGGCGTTACCGCGCATATTCTAAGCCAACGAAGTGATCAGCTTTGAACGGCTGTCACGGCACCCTTTCGTTTGCGCGAGGCGGGATTATCTGGGGTCATCGTTGCCGAGCGGTGCGGGTTGAGTACCGCAATGCCGCACAGCCTGCCTCGGCAGAAGCATGTTACAACTGAAATCAAATGCGGCGAACCTGAAATAACCCGTTAACTCACCTCTTACAAGATTCTGCGAGCGAAGCGATATCAGAGGTGGCTCGGTTCGTCTGAACAGTTTCGGGCGTTTCGTTAAGTGGATTTCCGCCTCGATTATGCCGCCACCATCATTGGTGCCAGCGCGTTGAAGTAAGCCTGATCCGGCGTCTGCCGGTCAAGGGATGAATGTGGGCGTCGACTATTGTAGAAGGTCAGATATCGGCCAATGCCGACGCGGGCTTCGGACACGGTTTTGTAGGCGTGGAGGTAGACCTCCTCGTATTTGATCGAACGCCAAAGGCGTTCCACGAAGACATTGTCCCGCCAAGCGCCCTTGCCATCCATCGAGATGGCGATTTCGGCTTTCTTCAACACTGCCGTGAAGTCCATCGAGGTGAACTGCGATCCTTGGTCAGTATTGAATATGTCGGGTTTGCCATAACGGGCCAGCGCTTCCTCGACTGCTTCGATGCAGAAGGCTGCTTCCATCGTGATCGACAGCCGCCACGACAGAACCCGCCGACTGAACCAGTCCACGACGGCGCAGAGATAGACAAAGCCGCGAGCCATCGGAATATATGTCAGGTCCATCGCCCAAACCTGGTTGGAACGGGTCACCGCCAGCTTGCGCAGGAGGTAGGGATAGATTTTGTGACCGGGTGCTGGTTTGGATGTGTTCGGGCGACGGTATATGGCCTCGATGCCCATCTTCTTCATCAGCGTGGCGACATGCAGCCGCCCAGCTTCCAGCCCTTCTCCTCTCAAGAGCCCTTGCAACATCCGACTTCCGGCAAAGGGGTAGTCGAGATGCAACTCGTCAATCCGGCGCATCAGGGCAAGATCACCGTCAGGCACTGGACGAGGCAGATAGTAGACTGTGCCACGGCTGAAGCCGAGAAGCTTCGCCTGGCGCACGACGGATAGCTTGTGCTCGCGGTCGATCATTTCTTTCCGCCCAGCAATCCCGCCTTGCCGAGCGCACCGGACAAAAAATCATTTTCCAGCGTCAGTTCGCCGATCTTGGCGTGCAGCGTTTTGACGTCAACGGTCGGGCCTGCCGGTTCCGTCTTCCCTTCGTCGCCGAAAACGCCTGTCGCCCCTTCAAGGAGTTGGTCCTTCCACTGCTTGATCTGGTTGGCATGCACGTCGAACTGCTGGGATAGTTCCACCAGCGTCTGCTCACCTCGGATGGCGGCAAGTGCCACCTTCGCCTTGAAAGCCGGGCTGTGGTTCCGGCGCGGTCGTCTCGTCATGGTATCTCCTGTTCCCGGCATCTAAGCCGAAGTCAGGCAGAAATTCCACTTATCCCCGCTGTGCAGATTTCCCGAGCCAGCTCTATCTGTTGGCTCACTAGACTTGGCAGGAGCTGTCATGCACTCAACCAGATTGCGAACAAACGAAGTCGCGGTCACGCTACCCGAAGAAGGCGACGCATCGCTTTTCTTTGTTGGAAAGATCCGGACCCCTTGGAAAAGTCGAGCTGACACTCCTCGGCAGGGCAGTGAATCCGGGCCACTATGCACACTTGAAATTTCAGAACCGTGGGCCGTGGCGCTAAAGGGGGTCGAGGCGTATTCGCAACTTGAGGTTCTATATTGGTTGCACGAGTCACCACGCGATATCGTCCTACTAAGTCCCGCTGACGATGGAGAGATTCACGGTGCTTTCTCCCTACGAGCACCTGTGAGGCCCAATCCGATCGGAACATCGATTGTGAAAGTGGAGAGGGTATCTGGGAACTCGATTGTTGTACGTGGTCTTGATTGCCTGGATGGAACACCGCTGTTGGATATAAAACCGGACCGCTCGCTATCAAAGCCGCTAGCCCCGGTGAGGAAAAGGTTCTCGATTCCTGCCGTCTGACTGGCACGATGTACCACTCTTCCTTCCACAGAAAAATCAGCCGGTCGCGAAAGGCATTTCCGATGGTTTAGGCTCTGATGACAAAGTGGTCACCAGAAGCGGGATTCATGACTGCCTTTGAGGAGGCAGTTTCGGCTCGCGGGGACCTCACGGATATGGAATGATGGATCATCGAGGCGCTACTGCCCAACGAACGCGGTAGAAAGTCTCGACCGTCGCACGATAATCGGCAGTATCTGAACGGCATGCTGCATGTTCTCCGGCCCGGTTGTCCCTGACGCGACATGCATGAGCGCCACGGAAAATGGTATTCCGTTTATGTACGCTTCTGCCATTGGGCCGAACGGGGTATTTGGGACGCTCTCCTTGAGACCTTGTTCGAACTTGGGCTGACGGATGACTGGCACACATGATCGATAGCACGACAGTTCGTGGCCGTCCTCGTCGTCACTCCACGCGCCCGCTGCGGCTCCGCCCAACTGTCAAAGCGTATTGAGGACATAACCGAGAGTTGGAAGTGATCCTGCGTCAGTGGGCAGGCATCCAGACGGTATGGGAGAAGTTGACCTGCCACAAATGCCAAAGGATTACGCGGCCACAGCCCTCCTTCCGTGTGACGCAACCCGGCTCATCGCCGACTCTTTTTCGAGACATAACTGGACAACCTAAGCGTATTGCGATCACCGTGTCACGTCGCGATTGTTGCGTTGACTTTCAAATGAGTTTTCGTCGGATTGCCAGCGCTATCAGATGCGCCTTGGAGTGGACGTCGAAGCGTTTCATGGCTTCGCGAAGTTTGACACGGACGCTGTTGTACTTGACCCCTTCGACGTCAGCGATCTCCTCCATCGTCATGCCAACGGCGATCCATCGGAGATAAGACGCCTCCTTCGGATCGAGCCATGCGGCATCTTCTGCCGTAGGCGTGGTGCGAAGGTATGAGATGCGGGCATGGATCTGCCCGATGGTTGATGCCGATGCAACTGCATCGATTTCCCGATCCAGATCAATCACCGGCTTATCCGATGCCAGCGTGAACATCGACATCGAGCCGTTGGCAGTCCTGATGGGTATGGTGATGCCGGAGCGGATGCCGAAATCGGCTGCGCGAGCATAGAAAGAACGCTCGTCTCTCGACAGCGACGGTCGTTCCTGCTCGCCCGACCAGGTAAAGATGTGCTTCCTGGACCTTGCGCGTTTGACGACCGGATCGAGAGCCACTAACTTCTTGTCGAAATAGGTTGATTGCCACTCGCGATGATAGTTGGTCACGGCAGTGATATGCCTGTGCTGGATATGGAGATAGGCATAACCTGTGAAGCCGAAATGCTCTGCGATATCCGCCAGCCCCGTCTTCAGGATGCATTCATCGCCTTCGATCGCGGCAAGATCCGTCAGCTTGTCCAGCCAGTGTTGCATTCTTCATCTCCGTCTAATCGTTGCCATTATCCTTGTCGTCATTGTTTGTCCGACAGCTGCCGATCGGGAGCGATGTGGAGTGTTCCAAATCAGGTCGGCCAAAGCGTCGCACGTCCCGCCATCTTCCCAGTCGGGGATCGACCGTCGTATGATCTATGGGATGAAAACCGGCGTTGGAAAAATCTATCGTGGCAAAAGCGGGGAGGGCATAAAGACCACCAAACAAGCCAGCAAACTTGCTCTCTATCAAGGTCTTGAGGTTCGGAAAGCCTCCACCACTTAACCGGTCGACATAGGCGAATAGCTGTACTTTGTTCTTCATTTTGAACTTCCGATGGTTTGCGTGGGTACGAGGCGTATTGATCCAGTGTAGGTCAGGTTATCGAGTCGCGAGCAATGATACGGCTTTCACCGAGCAGTACTTGTTCGTCCATGATCGGATGGGCGACGGATACGAGGTGGGCGTTGATCCGTTTGAGATCGCGCAGGATGTCGAGATGAAGCGAACTGGTTTGCAGGCTGTCGGCGCGTCCGTGACGCAACCGCTCAAGGTGACGCTCGGAAGATCGTTTCTCCATCTGGCGCACCTCGATCTTGCGTTCCATGAGTTGGCGGGCAAGGTTGACATGCGGGTGACGAAGATCGTCTGTGCGATCCTGAGATTGTCTATGGTCAGCTGGAAAAACTGCTGAAGCTCGACAAAGCCGTCATCGGAGAACTTGAGGCCGTGCCCGATCTTCTTGGTTACCGCCTGCAAGAGACCTTTCTCTATGATGTCGCCGATGTGTTCGAGGTTTGTGGCGTAGTCGATGATGACGATCGAACGGCGCCCTTCGTCTTCTGACAATCCGGACCGACCAAGTTTGGAAAGGTAGACCTTGACCTCCTGTTGCAACCGGTCGACCTGATGTTCGATCTGAGAAATATCCTTTAGCCTCGATGCGTTATTCTGCTCAAAAGCATCAGAGACTTTCAAAAGCATTCTTTCGATCAGATCTCCGACACCAAGCACCTCGCGTGTAGCACTGGTGAGGGCCACGATCGGTGTCGACAGTTCGTCGGCGTCGAGAAATTTTGGACCGTTTTCCGTCTGGGCCTTATCAGGGATTAGAATGGTCATCCACCGTGCGATGAGCCGCGAAAAGGGCCATCTGAGCAACGCGAGGGCGATGTTGAAGGCCAGGTACGCATCGACGGGAAGCTCGGAGTAGGGCAGGGGTAACATGGACAGCCAGTCGGCGAGAATTCCCGCTCCGGGAAGGGTAACGACGCAGCCAATGGCCCGTACGAGCAAGTTACCGAGCGTCACACGCCGGGCGGCTACCGATCCCGACAATGCGGCAATCACCGGCGGAACAGCGCCACCCAAACTGGCCCCTAGAACCAATGCAACGACAAGGCCGCCGGATAGAATGCCGGTAGACGCCATCGACAGGATAAGAACGACCGCAGCGAGGCTTGAGGACGATGCAAGGGCAATCGCCGCCGAGAGGATAATGGCGACCGGCCATGCGTTGTCGAGGAGCCCGATGAAGGCCGCAAGCGCTGCTGAATGGCGCAGCGGCTCGGTCGCTGGACTGAGAAGATGAAGAGAAAGCAACATCAGCGCAATACCGATAAGGGCGGTTCCAGCGCCCTGACGCGACGTTGTTCCGCCTCGATAAAGAATGATTCCCACAGCAAGCAAGACAGGCGAAACCCATTCGATTCCGGTAGCAACGATCCATGCTGTTACTGCGGTGCCGACATTGGCTGCCAGCAGCACGACCTGCGCCATGCGCGGCTTGATCAGTTCTCGCTCAACAAATGAAGAGACCATCAGCGCTGTGGCCGTAGAACTCTGCAGTGCTACGGTCGCGACAAAGCCTGCAAGAAATGATCGTGTGCTGCTCCTTGTTCCGGTTGCGAGACCGGTGCGAAGCTTGGAACCAAGCGTCCGGGACGCTCCTTCCTTGACCTGCGAAAGGCCGAACAGCAGCAGAGCAACTGCCCCGAACAGGTTGATCATGACGATTGTCGACTCCAACGCCGCCGTCCTCAGTCTAAGCCGGTTTGGTAGGGACTATTGTCGAAGAGAACCCGGGGCGTGGAGACATTGAACCGGTGGGCGAGCTGGGAGGAAAGCTGCCCACCGGCCTCCCGCCTGCGCCGCCTCGCATACAGGAAGAATTTGCTGGAGGTCCAGAAGTTCGAGGCCGTTCAGCTTCAATCAATCGTGCACGTGGCATAGGCACTCTCCCAAAGTTCATCTCAGGCAAAACAGGCGCAGGGCCCCATTTGGCCTAAGTAACGAATGAGCGGTTTCGCTCACTCGACCAATCGCTTACAGGGCGGACGCGGCTGTGTTAAAGCTCAGCGGGGAAATCTTATACGCTGTAGTACTCTGTTGCAACGCAACAAAACCGTCATCAAACTTTCATTTGACGAAGAACGATAACGCTCATAATGTGAGCGATATAGATCATTCTTGGGTGAAAGGGAAGTGTTGTGTTCAACTCGACGCAGGACCGCCAGGCTAAAATCGTCGAGCTGTTGCGAGGCGAACAGTTTCTGTCCATCGGCAAGCTAACCGACCACTTCGAGATATCAGTGGCGACCGCCCGGAGGGATCTGAGTGAACTCCATGAGGCCGGTCTTTTGCGCCGGACACACGGCGGAGCAGTCAGCGTTTCCCAAGTCGCTCAAGACAAGCCGAACGCGGCTCGCGCCGTTTCGCATCAGGCCGAAAAAGCGGTGATCGCTGCGGCGGCCGCGGCGATGATAAAGGACGGCGACGCTGTTCTGCTTGATGCCGGTACCACTGCCTTGGAGGTCGCAAAGCATATTTCCGGGCGCGCTGGCCTGACGCTGATCTCGAACGGCGCAGACATCGTTGCCGAACTGATCCGAGGCGAAACGAAAAACGTCTATTCAGTCGGCGGGGAATATACCGAAACCAACCGGTCCTTCAGAGGTCCGCTCGCCGAGCAGTTCATCCGACAATTCAATGTCGACAAGCTGATCCTCAATGCCAGCTCGATCGATCTGGATCGGGGATTGATCTGTACGGCGTCGCCACTGAACGCGAGCGTCCAGAAGGCGATGATTGAGGTCGCAAGCCGCGTCATTGTCGTTGCGGATCATTCAAAGTTCACGAAATCAAGCCTCTCGGTGACCGCCAGGATAGAGGACGTCGGGGTCATCGTCACCGATGCCGGCGCCAGAAGCATCATTGAGACAGTACCGGAAAAGCTGCGGAAGAAGCTCGTCATCGCGAACTAGGTTCGAAGTCCGCGCAATCGCACAAACACTCTTTAGAAAGAGCAGGGAGAGGACAACCAGATGCGTAAGACCAGTCGCAGAAGTTTTATGATGGGCGCCGGGGCGATAGCTCTCGCGTCAACCGCAGGCGGAAATTTTGCATCTGCCGCGGATCGTCGCGCGTTGCGCATCGGTGTAAATGGGCTACCTCCGTCGCTGGAGCCGATCAACGGCATTAGCAACACCGGCCCGCGTATCATCAACCAGATTTTTGATGCCTTGATCCGGCGCGACTATTTTGCGGATGGTGCCAAAGGCAACAATATCAAGCTTGTGCCGGCACTCGCTGAAAGCTTCGAACGGATTGACGACAAGTCCATCCGGTTCAAGCTTCGGCAAGGCGTCAAATTTCACAACGGCGCCGAGATGACGGCGGAAGATGTTGCGTTCACCTTCTCTTCTGAGCGGCTGTGGGGTGACGAAGCGATCAAGACGGTTCCGAATGGCCGAAATTTTTCTCCCAACTGGGACGAGCCGGTCGTGGAAGACAAGTACACCGTCGTTTTGCGTACCAAGACGCCGTCCTATCTCATCGAGAAATATCTCGGCTCCTGGCTCGGCCCGATCGTCCCGAAGGAGTATTACAAGAGCCTCGGTGCAGTTGCCTTCGGTAACAAGCCGATCGGCACAGGGCCATACAAGTTCAGGGAGCTTGTCGCTAACGATCATGTGACGTTGGAAGCGAATGACGGTTACTGGGGCGATAAGCCTACGGCCTCGACAATCACTTACCAGGTCGTAGCGGAGCCAGCCACGCGCGTGGCCGGTCTGATCAGTGGTGAGTATGACATCATCACGACGTTGACGCCGGACGACATGGCGTTGGTTGACGGCTACTCTGACCTCGAAACGCGTGGCACGCTGATCGAGAACCTCCATATGTTCACGTTCAACATGAACCAGCCAATCTTCCAGAACAAGACTTTGCGTCGTGCTCTGGCGCTTGCTGTCAATCGGCCGCTTATCGTCGAGGCTTTGTGGAAGAATAAGGCTTCCATACCGAACGGCTTTAATTTCCCGCATTACGGCGCGACTTACGACCCGAAGCGGAAGCCTATGGAATTCAACCTCAAAGAGGCCAAGCGTCTTGTCAAGGAAAGCGGTTACGACGGCACCCCGATCACCTATCATACGATGGGCAACTATTACGCCAACGCTGTCCCCGCGTTGATGATGATGATTGAGATGTGGAAAGCCGCCGGCATCACCGTCGTGCCGAAGATTTTTGCGCCGGGGACGACACCCAAGGACTCCGACATTCTAATCCGCAACTGGTCGAACGGCCAGTGGCTGACGGACGGCCTCACAACGATGGTATCGGAATTTGGTCCTGGCCGCGGTGTCCAGAAGCGCTGGGGTTGGAAGGCACCTGCAGAGTTCAACAACCTCTGCGACCAGGTGGCCCAGCTGAAGGATGGCGAAGAGCGTTCCGCAGCCTTCAACCGCCTTCGTGATATCTTCGAGGACGAAGCTCCTGCTGTCCTGATGTATCAGCCTTACGATGTCTACGCTGCACGCAAAGACGTCCAGTGGAGTCCTGTTTCATTCGAGACCATGGAATTCCGCGGAAACCTCAATTTCAAATAACAACAATCCAACGAGATGGCGGTGCGCATCCGTGCGCACCGCTCAGGGAGGATGAAATGTCTACTTTGTTGAATGTTCGTGATCTCGTGGTCGAGGTGCCGGCCCGCAATATCCGGATTATCGACGGTGTCAGTTTCTCTTTGGAAGCCGGCCAGACGCTGGGGCTCGTTGGCGAGTCTGGTTGTGGAAAAAGCATGACGTGCTACGCGGTGGGCAACATGCTTCCGCGGGGAATTGCGAAAACCGGCGGATCAATCGAATTCGGAGCGAACCGGACGGCGTCCGCCAAATCCGGCAAGCCGACGATCGCGATGATCTTTCAGGACCCGACAAGCAGCCTGAACCCGGTCCACACGATCGGCTACTACCTGGAGTCCGCCCTTTACCGCCACCAGGGTCTGAAAGGCATTGATGCTCGGCTGGAAGCGATGCGGCTTCTTGAGCGTGTCGGTATCGATCGGGCCAAAAGCCGGCTGCGATCCTACCCGCATCAATTCTCCGGCGGCATGAACCAGCGCGTTATGATCGCCCATGCTCTGGCAGCAAAGCCCCAACTTTTGATCGCCGACGAGCCGACGACGGCGCTCGATGTGACGATGCAGGCACAGATCCTTCATCTGCTCGAAGAACTGAAAGCCGAGACCGGCATGGCGCTGATTATTGTATCCCACGATCTAGGTGTTATCGCGCGTCTCGCCGATAGGGCGGCAGTGATGTACTGCGGAAAAATCGTCGAGACGGCGCCCGTTGCGGAATTGTTTGAAAGACCGGCCCATCCGTATGCTCGCGCTCTGATCGAATGCATGCCGAGTATCGAGGCGGACGATCTCGAACCGCCGGTCCCGATCCCCGGATCTGTACCGCTACTCGATAACCTTCCCCAGGGCTGTTATTTCCATCCGCGCTGTTTGCGAGCGACGGCAGAATGTTCGACGCGGTTTCCGGCGCCTGCGAATGTCGGCTTCGCGCATGAAGCGGCCTGTTATCATCCGGTGGCTGCATGAGCGCGCCCCTCCTCAAGACACGCGACTTGTCGAAGGCCTTCGGTCAGAAGACCGGCTTTTTCTCGAAGTCGACCAGCCTGTTTGCTTCCAGGAAGATCAATCTGGAACTGGCGCCCCGCGAGAGGCTCGGAATTGTCGGGGAATCCGGAAGTGGCAAATCGACACTCGGCAGACTTCTCCTCGGCCTGACACCGCCAACGAGCGGTGACATCTGGTTCGAAGGCGTGAACCACAAGGAACGGACTGCTCAGGACTGGAAGAACTTCCGCATACACACATCGCTCGTTCAACAGAACCCCTTGTCGGCTTTGAATCCGCAGATGACCATCGGCGAGCAGATTGCCGAGGGCCTTATTGTCCATCACGTGACGGACCGAGCGGTTGCCTATGAGCGGGCTGCGGCCATGCTTGAGCGGGTTGGCCTGTCGAGCGTAATGATGGACCGCTATCCGCACCAGATGTCTGGCGGCCAAAGACAGCGCGTCGTTATCGCTCGGGCTCTCATCCTTGATCCGAAGCTGGTCGTCTTCGATGAAGCCGTATCCGCTCTAGATGTCTCCGTTCAGGCGCAGGTTGTGGCGCTGCTGCGGGAACTCTGGCGTGACTTAGATCTTGCCTACGTCTTTATTACCCACGACCTACGCATTGTTCGTCATCTCGTTGACCGGATTGCGGTGATGTATCTGGGGTGCGTCGTCGAGACGGGTGATATCAGGTCGGTCTACCAATGGCCGCGTCATCCTTACACACGTGCGCTACTTGCATCTGTCCCTACCATGGACCCGACTGTGCGCAACGTCGAACCGCCGATCAAGGGTGAGTTGGACATAACGAAAGCCGGTCAGGGCTGTGCTTTCCGTTCGCGCTGTCCGTTTGCTATCGACAGATGCACGAATGAGACGCCAGCACTTCGATCGGTCGGGGACCAGCAGGTGGCATGCCATAGGGCTGAAGAGTTCCCTCGATCAATCGCTTCCTTGCCGGCAGACTCGCAGCAGAAGGAGATTGCCTAATGGTGGCATTCATTTTTGCCCGCCTGGTCCGGGCTGTCATTGTGCTTGTATTCACCGTAACGCTTGTTTTTGTTGTTCTGCGCTTAAGCGGAGATGCCGCGCAACAGATGTTGCCTGACACTGCGAGCCCCGAGGCGTTGGCCGCCTTCCGGACCAAGTGGGGGCTCGATCGGTCTATTGTCGAGCAATACCTGATTTACGTCGTTAACGCATTGAGAGGCGATTTCGGGACTTCATACGCCGATGGCCGAGACGTCTTCGATGTCGTCAGTGAGCGAATCCCGAAAACGCTGCTTCTTACGGTCTCGGCCTTTGTTCTTAGCATGTTGATCGGAATTCCAGCCGGCATCCTTGCTGCGGTTCGGCGGGAGTCCGCTGTTGACAAGGGCGTCATGGCAGGCGCTGTACTCGGCTACAGCATTCCCAACTTTCTGCTGGGTCTTGTGTTTGTCTTTGTATTCGCTGTCTGGCTGCGGGTGCTCCCGAGCTCGGGAAGTTCGTCATGGAACCACGTGATCCTGCCGGTCGCGACATTTGCTTTGTTCAATGCCGCCGCCATTGCGCGGTTCATGCGCTCGACCCTGATCGATGTTCTTGGCCAACCTTACATCGCTGCGGCTCGCGCTGACGGCATCCCAAACTGGGAAATCATACTCCGCCATGCTTTGCCAAACGCGGCGATACCTATGGTGACCACGCTCGGCTTCACCGCTGGTGGACTGCTGGGCGGCGCCGTTCTGATCGAACCAGTGTTTGCGTGGCCGGGGCTCGGCAGCGGTTTCGTCGCGGCAACCAGCAGCGGCGACCTGTCGGTCGTTCAGGCAATGATCCTGCTCTTCACGGCATTTATGGTGACGATCAACCTGACCGTCGATGTCCTCTACGCGGTTCTCAACCCCAAAATCAGGAAGCACTGACATGACGACAGCGACAGCTTCACGCTCGTTGAAGAGCACCGTGTGGGCTCCCTTTCATCGTATGCCGGTCATCATTGGACTGTGCTGTGCCTGGATTGCCATCGTCGTAATCATCGGCATCACGGCGCGGTGGGCAGCACCCTATGATTACCTCCATCAGGACCCGCTGGCCCGGTTTGCCAAGCCGTTTGTGTCGGTAGCTCATATGCTCGGGACCGACTACCTTGGCCGAGACGTTGTCAGCAATCTCTTGGTTGCAACCCAGACGACCCTGATGATCGCGGTCGTCGGATCGCTTATTTGCGCCCTGATCGGCACATGCCTGGGGCTGATCGCCGCCCATTTCGGCGGGTGGATCGATAATGCGATCATGGGTTTTTCCGACGCCATGGCATCTGTTCCATTCATCATCGTCGCATTAGGTATTCTCGCAATCTTCGGGTCGAGCCCACTGTTGTTTGTTTTTCTGGTCGGGTTCGCGAACTGGGAACGCTATGCGCGCTTGACCCGGGGGCTCGTGCTGAGCGCGAAAGAGGAAGGGTATGCGGAGGCGGCACGGATCGTTGGCGTGCCGCCGATGCGAATCTACTTGCGTCACATGCTGCCGAACATTGCGGGGCCGCTCATCGTACAATTCACTGTCAATTTCCCGGAAATCATTCTTCTCGAAAGCGGTTTGAGCTTTCTCGGTCTCGGCATCCAGCCCCCGGCCACGAGTCTCGGATTGATGGTCGCTGACGGCCGTAACTATCTCGCTATCGCCTGGTGGCTGGCTGCGTTTCCGGGCGCGGTAATCGTGTTGACAACCCTGTCGATCAGCCTGCTCGGCGACTATCTGCGTGACCGCTTCGATGCGCGGCTCCGTTAAACGAAAGGAAACAAAATGAACCCGCTGAGAATGACGCCAAAGACAATGCGCGTCGCTGGCCATCGCGGCCATAGCGAAGGCGCGCCGGAAAATACGTATGCTGCGTTTCGCGCGGCCCGCGAGTTTGCCGGACCCGGCGTGACCTGCGAAACTGACCTGCGCATTACCAGTGACGGTGAACTGGTCCTGATACACGATGAAACCGTCGATCGGACCACCGACGGCAATGGCCTGATCTGCAACATGGCCTATTCCGAGATTGCCGCCTTGAGTGCCGGCCGATGGTTCGGCGAGGAGTTTAGAGACGAGCGAATTCCACGCCTCAGGGACGCGCTGCACTTCGCCCGCGAGCACAACATCATCTATCAGCTTGAGCTGAAGACCTATGGTCATGACGACGTGTTCTTCCCGAAGCTCCGGGCGATCATCGATGAACTCGATTGCGCTGACCTGCTGCAGTTCTCGTCCTTCGACTTTGTCCAGCTCCGGGCTCTGAAGAAATCTATTCCAGAGGTGCCGACTGTCGGCTTGTCGCATTCGCGCCTTCTCGATCCGGCCGCCATCGCACGCGAAGCCAACGTTGATGCCATCAACCTTGAGATCCACCATTTTCCAAGCGGAGAAGCAATCCAGCTCCATGACGGCGGGATTGCGACTTTCCTCCACGTTCCACCCCCGAGCAAACTGAAGAGTCTCAAGACGTACGGCGTCGATATCGAAGCCGACGTCGTTCGCTGGATTCGCGAAGGTCAGCTTGATCAGCTCATCAGCAACGATGTGTCGCAGGCCGCGCGGCTCAAGGACGAAGCCAATGGCTGATTTGCATACGGGGCACACGGTAGAGGCCATCGTAGAAGAGATTGCGAGAAAAGCGGGCGCACTCGCCCTTCAGTATTTCCGCAAGCTCGCTGATTTGCCTGTCGAGAAAAAGGGCCATCTTGATCTCGTGACGGAAGCTGACAGGCAGGTCGAAGAATTCCTAATCGCCAATCTCAAGAGATCTTTTCCGGAAGACGGCGTCTATGGCGAGGAAGGTGGCGAGATCAATGGAACGTCCGGACGGACCTGGGTCATCGATCCTATAGATGGGACGTTCAATTTTGTTCGTGGCGGCCAGAACTGGGCGATTTCCATCGGACTTTATGAACACCGTCGGCCGGTCTTTGGTGTGATCTACGCCCCCGTGCGAGATTTGATGCTGACTGGCGGCAGGGACGTCGAGACGCAATTGAACGACAAGCCCTTGCAACCAATTCCTCCGCTCGATCTTTCCCGGGCTTCAATGGGAGTTGGTCTTCATCCGTCGGTGGCGACCGAAGACCGGCTCGAAGTTGTTCGCTTCATCTCCGATGATCTTCGTATCAGCTTCCGCTGCTGCGGTTCGGCAACGTTGTCTCTCATCGAGGTGGCGATGGGTGAAACCGATGGCTATGTGTCGTTGGGCGATTCGACCTGGGATGTGATGGCGGCGTTGCCGATACTCGGCAATCTTGGCGTCTCGCATACGATTGACTGGGACAGAACCGAACTACCGCAGAAGCTCCGTTTTGCTTGTGGAAGCGACACTTTTCTGGAGAAAGTAAGACCACTGCTCCAGAAAGTGGCGGTTGCTGCCTAATGCGGCGTGATGCCACCAGAATATGTCAAACACCACTCGGCGCGAAGGTCGACCAATACGCGGCACTTTGTACGCGATCGGCCGACCTCGCTCCCGGTGACGTTGAGGTTCTCCTCATCACGAGCCGAGATACCGGCCGTTGGGTAATACCCAAAGGTTGGCCGATGAGTAAGAAGAAGCCGCATCAGGTTGCTAAACAGGAAGCGTGGGAAGAGGCAGGGGTCAGAGGGCGTGTCAGCAAGTTGCCTCTTGGCCACTACACCTACGATAAGAAGATCTCTCTGGATGAGGTTCTTCCCTGTCTCGTTCAGGTTTATCTGCTGATGGTTTCGGAGGTCGAAGACGAGTTCCCTGAGAAGGGCCAACGCCGCAAAAGGTGGTGTTCACCAGCGGATGCCGCTCTGGCAGTAAATGAACCCGGACTCCAGCAGCTTCTCTTCAATTTGGGCGGCCAGAACGCCGACGTTTAGCGTCGCCGGCCAGTCGGAACTTCTGACAATCTCAGCGAGCGACGCGATCGAGGATACTATGGATATCAATCTGTTGAGAAAGACCCCGGATTTGAGAGGGGTTGCGGACATTCGACTGGTGACGCTCGAGGATGGTCCCGCGCGAGGTCAAAGACTACTCATTGCCCGGAACGCGAAGGGGATTTCATTCGAGATTGCCGTCGACAGAGGATTTGATGTCTCCAGTCTTTCTTTCAAGGGCGTGAACATCGGCTGGAATTCGCCGGCACAAATGCGGTTTCCTCCGTCTGATCCCGGCTCGGAGGACGGGTGGGGGTTCCTGCGCAACTTCGATGGCTTCATGGTGACCTGCGGACTTGACCACGTCAGCCGCCCGCGCGAAACGGATATTTCGCACTACGGACACCCCCATCTTAAAACGAGAAAAATGCCGCAGCACGGTAGGATCTCCACCGAGAAAGCGCGGTTGGTGGGATATGGGGTCGACCAGGGCAGCGAGGAAATCTTTTGTGAGGGCATCGTCAGGCAGGCAAGTGTATTTGGTGAGACACTCGAATTGCGGCGGCGCGTAACACTTGGGATATTTGCCTCTGAAATAGTGATCGATGATGTGGTTACCAATCGAGGCTTCGTCCCGTCCCATCACGCGATGATCTACCACCTGAATTTGGGGTATCCGTTTCTTGATGAGAACCTGGAGTTCACAGGTCTACCTGAACTTCTCGCGGCAAAAATGCTGGTTGAGCAACCTCTGCCAAATGACAAATACGGTGAGCGCGTGGATTCTGTAGATAGTCGCGATATTCCCTGGTCCGATCCCATCATGCTCTCAAACCCGGCGCTCGATGTATCTGTGGGCTTATCGTTCAGCCGAACGCACCTGAACAGGCTGGCGATCTGGCGAGCGTATCAATCAGGTATGTACGCCCTTGGCGTCGAGCCTCGTACCGACATCGCAGAAGACCGTCCACTCCTGCAGCCGGGGGAGAGCTGCAACTATACGATCGGATTGGTGTTTGGCTCCTATGAGGGCGCTTGAAGCTTGGCGACAGTGACGACCTTTTCCTCGAGCTGAAACCATCCGCGTGAAAAAGAGGAGGGGCGCTTCAAAGTCATGCCCGGTCTGATCAACCATGTCGTCTCGTGGGCATAGTCCCCGGCATCGGTTCTTCCAAAAATTTTACGGAAGCGGTCGCACAAAATTCCGGACATCGCAGCGGGTCGAAAAGATAGTCTTTATCACCGCGCTTTGCCATGCTGCATCTCAGTTGAAGGGAATTTGCTAGGACGCGGACTCATTAGCTGAGGCAATCCATATCCTCGTCGCTGCAAGCTTGAGGGCGGCGAGATAGTTGTCGGCACGCCGGTCGTATCGCGTCGCAAGGCCGCGCATCTGCTTGATACGGTTGAAGAACCGTTCGACGAGATTGCGCTGACGGTAGACCCAGCGGCTGAAGCTGAATGTCTGCTTTCGATTAGCCTTTGCAGGGATATTCGCCCAGCATTTGCGTTGCTTGGCAAAGTTACGAATTGCGTCAGTGTCATATGCCTTGTCGGCGAGGATCATCGCGCCGGGCTGCAGGTCACTCAACAGCTTTTCAGCCATCGGTGCATCGGCGGCTTGGCCAGCGGTGAGTTCAAGCCGAACCGGTCTGCCATCTGCATCGACGAGAGCGTGTATCTTTGTCGTCAGGCCGCCGCGCGAACGTCCCATGCAAGGATCGGCAGATCCCCCTTTTTAGCGTTGGCACCATGCTGGTGAACGCGAACACAAGAACTGTCGATCATCACAATGTCTCCATCATAACGCTTTGAAACGGCGTCCAGAAGACGATCCCAGACGCCCGCCTTGCGCCATCGGGAGAACCGATTGTAAAGCGTGGTGCGCGGGCCATAACGCTCCGGCACATCGCGCCAGGACGAACCGGTCCTGAAACGCCACAGGATGCCGTTGATCACCCGGCGGTCATCGACACGTTCAATTCCACGGCTATTGTTCGGCAAAAGAGGTGCAATGATAGCCCATTCTTCGTCGCTCAATTCGTGACGGCGCATACCAATCTCCTTCTAAAGAGATTGATGGTGTGGAACGGCCCTTCGAACCGGCATCAAGGATGCCTATTGTGGGGACGCCAATCACCACACTTTTGAAGGAACCGTTCCATGGAGAAGATTACCACAATCGGTTTTGATTTAGCCAAGTCGATCTTTCAGGTCCATGCCGTAACCGGAGATGGAAAAGTCGCAGTTCGCCGTTCCTTGAGGCGTTCGCAGGTGCTCGAGTTTTTCCGCTCAATCCAGCCTTGCCTTATCGGTATCGAAGCTTGCGGCACCGCGCACTATTGGGCGAACGCGATCGCAGCTTTCGGTCATACGGTTCGTCTGATGCCACCTGCTTATGTGAAAGCTTACGTGAAGAGAAATAAAACGGACGCCGCGGATGCCGAGGCCATATGTGAGGCGGTGACGCGTCCGACAATGCGCTTCGTACCCGTTAAATCCGGAGAAGAACAAGCCGCCGGTATGGTTTTAAAGACGCGAGAGTTGCTCGTCCGGCAGCGCAGCCAGATGTCAAATGCCATGCGCTCCCACATGGCCGAACTTGGCATCATTGCTGCAACCGGGATGCCCAGTATCGCCAAGCTTGTCGTCATAGTACGCGACGAAGAAGATCATCGGCTTCCCCCTTCAGCTCGGGCGGCGCTGTTGGAAATGGCCGATCAAATTGAAATCCTGACGGGAAGGATTGAAAAGCTCGATAGCAAGATTGTCGCCGCAGTGAAGGCTGATGATGCCGCTCGCCGTCTGACAACGATCCCCGGCGTCGGACCCATCATAGCAGCGACTGTCCGGGCATCAGTTCCAGACCCTGCGGGCTTTCGGACCGGGCGCGATTTGGCGGCCTGGATCGGCATTACACCGTGGGCGAACTCCAGTGGAGGAAAAGAGCGGCTTGGTAAGATATCAAAACGTGGCAACAAGCAGTTGAGGACTTTGTTAGTCGTTGGCGCGACTTCAATCCTGAAGCAGGCCCGACGAGGCGCGAAACTACCAGCTTGGATCGCCTCTGTGCTAGCGCGGAGACCCTATAAGGTCGCTGCGGTAGCGCTGGCCAACAAAATAGCGCGTACAATATGGGCGCTCCTTGTCAAAGGAGGGACGTATCAGACCCCGGCAGTCATGATCAAGGCATAGACAGAATTCCCGGCGTTATGTGCCGGGATAGCGGCAAGGTACAACAGCGTGATGAACCAATGGAACGCAACCTCAATATCGATCAGACCGTGTGATTCAGGGCGCCGTAGAGCGCGTGAGATTGATTAGGCGATCGACATTGCGGACTTCATCGTGGCCAGCGGGCTATACCGCATCAATAGGCCGAACATATGAATGCACCGTCCGATGGTGAACTACGAGGAAAATACCTTGCTAACCGGGCCGTTCCACATATGAATCACACACCGCCAATAAAATCACACACCGCCAATAAGATGAACCCTGTTTATGGGGACACTGCCTAGACACGAGGACGGAACCAGACGAACGTGAAGAATAACACAGCGAATGGCTTGGTTCCATCCTCGACGGGCAGATTGAGGTCCACGGTGACAAGCGCCTGACAAATAAACTGGCAATCGCCAAATTGTTTCCCAGCGTTCACTGAAATCGACTTACCGCACCTCTGCAGCAGCGGCAGGATATATGGCAGTGTAAACTCCATTTTCGAACGCGGTTCAGGGCACCTACGATTATCGAAAAAGGATAACGGCTGCAGGAATATATATGACTATGAAAAGTGCGGGCGTTGTGGCCTTACTGGGTGTGAAATCGCCGTCAGTTTTTGAACTTACTGAACACGTGTTTATGGCATTTAGTATAGCCGTATGCGGGATTTCCGCCTTCCGTTTTGTCAGCGGGAAGCCGCGAGACAGTGGAATGACCCGTACTGCAATCTGAGCCTATGAAAGAAACACAAAATCAATCAGCGAGAGAGAAACTTTTGTTTCTCTGAATCAAAAGCGGACCGAGGCAATCATGCCATTTTATCGACTTTGAGCCTGAATTGAAGTTTATTCGCATCAACGAGTAAATACTTTAATGGTGATTGTAAGACGAAATAGGTTAGGCCCGTCATGAATACCTAACAGGTCCCACTAGAAGGCATCTTGATTTAATAAAATTGCTCATAATTCAGTTAAGAGCGCGACGATGTATTATGTACCGATAAGACCGTAAATTATTCTGGGCAATTGTCGAATGAAATTATTTCGAATTTTATTTGCTGAAATAATTTCGCAATACATTATAATATAAGATAAATGCCTGAAAACAATACATAGTCCCATGTCAAATTACAAAGCAAGTGAACGGTGCATACGGCCGAATATGTCCGATCTTATTTGATATTTGAATTTAAAGTACTCAGTATTCAGAAATACTTCAATAACTGTGCGCATTCGTCAACAAAAAATTACGAAGCCTACTCCTCTTCAGAATCGTAGATGTCAAGGTGAGGTGCCTGCACGTCGACCCTACGTTTGACGCCAGCGCTCTTCCAAGCAAGTAAAGCCATGTCGTCCTCTGAGCGGTCGGAAATTACCAAATCTGGAAGATCATGCAGCAGGGGTATACCAGGCGTTCCTTGGCGACAGCGGATGTAATGGCGAAGGTCGGTGTCCCATGCTTCCTCTCTACCGGTGAAAAACTCGTTATGGAATTGCAACCTTTTTCCTTGTGTCACAGCACTAAAATCGTAACTTCGGGTACCGGTCGAGAGTTTTAGGTTTGGTCTCGCTTCCTTTATATCGCGATCAAACTTTACATAGTAAGCCAAACGCGTGCTCGCTTCGCTAGCCCTGTACGCGAGTCTTTCGTCTTCAGTTGCCGCGTCTTCTAAAGTGTCTTCAGAAACGTAGGACAGCATAGTTTGAACAGCAAAAATGCAAATGTCTTGGGCGAGGACGGAATCAATCCAATATTTTGCAGCCCCATATATTTCATCAACAGTCGGATGAGAATGCCCCAGATCCCTTGCGATCCGAACCATTTCCATTGGAAAAAGCATAGGCATGAGGGGCACAGTCTGCCTCCATCGAGGTTCCGGATCTGCACTCTCTACCAGTTGCACAAAGTGATCCCCATCAATGTACTTGAAGGTGTAGAATAGAAGAGCAACCTTGCCAAAATACGCCGACCTATAGCTTAACCAGGCCACGATGAGATGAGCTTCGTCATCGCGGCCGTCGAGAATGAAGGTTGCGTCCGGATTCACCTGAATCGCGCTGTCGAGGATATCTTCAAGAGTGCTTATAGTCTGGTCAGTAACCCTGTAGTTTGTCTCAGAGATCTTACCGTTCTCGATCTCGCGTATGATGACTGGTCGTCCAACGATCTGATGGGACAAAAATTTGCGAACCGGCTTATCCTCATCTAAAGCAGCAACACGAAATACATTGAATTCGTGAGCGACGATTGGAACGCCGTCCGCCGTGAGCGCAATGTCAATTTCACAAAGGTTTCTATGCCCCTCTCCAATCGCGGACAAAATAGCTGTTTTCGTACATTCTTGAATTCCCTTTCCCAAGTTAAACATGCCTCTGTGCTCAACAACCTGAACATCGAGTTTCTCGTCAAGCTTTTGGAGCAGATTTGGCGTCGAGTAACGTGCCAGCACTTCAGAGACACTTGTTCCAGCGGGGAGATCCCACTCTAGTTCCCACATCGGCCAGTTGGTATCACTCCGTCGTCTCGGCTTCCTCTGAGAAAGCACCTGCAGGTAAGTTAATGTTGAGGACTCACAGAAAAATAATAAAAAAAGAAAAATGCCTGCTCTACCTCCATTGTTTATGCCGCTATTTTCTTAAATTGACTAGATAATATTAATAGTCTGCATACCGAATATATTTATAGATAGCTTTACCTGTCTTATTGACGTAAGCGCTTACGTTATTAACTCTGGGTTCTAACCAATCGACAGGTGGGCCAGTAGCATTACGGCGGCGGCAGGATATATTCAAATGTAAATGGCGTGATGTTCGGGAATTTTACATGGCACATCAATGAGCATGGTGGTTGATACAGAGCAAAAACTAACTATGCAATAGGCGTAGTAAATTGCAAATTCTTTACAGAAATATGCATCACATGAATCGAAATATTATAACTCATTGCATTGATAAAGCGATAAAATGAAATACTTCCTCCGATGATTGTGATTTGAAATGCCTAAATTAGCATCGAGATGGGGAGTAGGTGAGAATTACGCGAACGTTAAAATTGTTTGGCCGAACATCACGCCTTTGTCGGCGATTTCAATAAGATGCGTGTCCCACTTGTAGAAAGTCTTAATAACAATCAATATTTTAATAGGGTAAAAAGACGAAATACTTCGGTGCTCATTTTAAAATTAGTTAATTTAAATCAATCCCGTGATTGATGATTTTGAGTACCAATAATACGGCCACCGAAGCCCATTTAATTATGAGATATAACTGAATTTATATTCAAAAATCAGTCACTAATTCGAGATGTATGACAGTCAGCCGATATTCAACATTATCGACAGCTCGAATCTACAAGACCGGCGTGAACTTAAACTCGTTCTAATTCACACCGCGAATGCTCGCCGCAGTTTTGCACAAAAAAGTCTCATAGCTGCTCAACGCTCGTGGATAAATTTAATCACTAATACTGATGTTCCCATTGATCCACCTAAAGACAAAGTGGTCAAGCGCTTTTGCGAAGTTGCGGGCTGCCCAGGTCCAACAGATATACCCAATGTATCTTTGATGTACGTTTATTGCTCGTTTCAAGAAATGCGAGAGTATGCACAGAAGCGATTTTATGACGGCGCTTCCGACGGAGACGCAGTTATCTCCACCGTCCCACCCTATGCCGAAGGGATAACAAAACAAACTATGAGGTTGTGGCAGAAAAATGTTTATCAAAATACAAGCAACGAGACACATGATTTGGATGCTTACATTGCTTTTCTTCCGAGTACGTCGCTTCAAAATCCGATTTTCTCGCATATGAAGATCGGCGGCAATAGCTTCTTAGCGCCATCCCGGATTGGTCCCTTCTGTGTTGAAATAATCGCGGTCGGCAAGACTCTCTTTCAGGATAACGGGCTGAAAAAGGAGCCCAAGATGTGGTGTGATATGGCTTTCACTTCCTTGTGGAAGCGTTTGGTCTAACGTGCAGAGGTGTGTTGGCGGGGATGAAGCAAGGGTGTCCGTTTGTAACAAAATGTAACGATCCCACCTAAGTATAAAATTATGTATTCAGCATTAATATAATCATTTTGTTTCCAATATGTAATACGATTTCCGATGTTGTTATTGCTGCCGTTATGTAAGCGTTGTCACAACATGATACCGTATGACTTTCTCTTCATCATGGACGAAGTAATATGTTTATCATAATTCGTTTTATATCGTCCGTTATTGAAATGTAAGTTCTGAAGCTCGGTTAATTCAATTCAAATCTAGATTGACGACACGAATGATTTAAAAATGATTACAGGTAGTGGATATTAATAAGACATAATAATCGCCATTATAAAATGGCGATATCATTTTATAATGGAATAACACATTTATTAGTACAAGGATAATACGTAGAAATACGTTAAAAATATGAGGTTACATAGGTAGATATATTGTCGTGTATGAAACACGAAGTGAGATATTGTATGTGATACATAAATGGTGATATAGATAGTTAACTCGTCGGTCCATATGCTACCACGGGATAGTAGGTTGCTGAGTCATGGCATCTTAGATAACTCTTCCCTAATTCTTTTCCGACGTACAGGAATAAGCTGCTTGGAAAAACGGCGATATAGAAAGTTGCGTCAATTAACTTCTCCTTCATTTCAGCTGGCGGCATGCGAACGAAGCATAGTTCCTCCTTCGCATGAATCAGGAATTGGGTATTATCAATTCGGGTTTTGAGTACGTCTGAGGGGTAAATATTCCGCAGTTCGCGTCTGAGTACCTCTGCGCCGTAGATGTACAGCAGTCCTTTCTCGGTATTGATTACCTCTCCGGATTCCAGAACTGAAGATTTACCATAAGTGTTGATAAAGTTTTCGGATGCCCATTGTAGATCGTGAGAAGCCAACGGAATATCTGAGAAGTTCATGATGTGAGGTTTCTTTGTGTGAGACAAGCTAATATTGGTGCCCTTTATATAAGCTGGCCTTGCGTGATCCGTGCCTACGGTTTCGGGGAGCATCGATTTTAAAGCTTGAACTATTTTCATCCAAAAAAGGCGATCAACCGCTAGTCACGCTTGGCGGATTTTGCGCTGGCTGAAATTGCTGACTTTTCGTAAGGCCGCGCATATCTGTGTGCCAAGTGGGCCGTCGATAGCGTAAAATAATGACTAATAATGATGTGGTTGTGACAGGTGCATCCACATTCAAAGGTGGGTCATGTTCCGTCACATCTATCCTCACGCGGCGCTTCATTTCAAAAAAGCCGCGAATTTCATAATGCAGATTTGAGAAATTTGTAACGGATCGCGGAACGCGGATCATAGATATACAGATTGATTTTAATACATTAGGCCGATGTTATATTATGTACTCCGATCAGTTATCCTTTTAACTGAATAAAATTTCATTTTTTAGGAATTTGTTTCATTTAAATCCGAATACGCATTATCATTCTACGAATCTACATATTGCTAAAAAGGCTATATTTCATTTTCAATGATGAGGTTGTTTATCTATCATGGATTTACAGAGAGTTTTATTGTTACATCAAGCCGATGTGTTTAAGAAATATTCATTTCAGATTATTTATTTTTCCAGAACATAATTTCTCCTTGTCTATGGACGCAACACATGATTGTATATCAACAATCTAAAGAATTGTAAAAACGGACAAGATAGAAGGTTTAATTAGGTAAACCGGGACGATATCGGAATCCAATGGCTTCTTCCAATGCCCCCCCTATTGCTAACAGACGTTGGTCTGAACCCGCTAGTCCATCGATCTCCATTCCAACGGGCAAGCGATCAGGTGTAAGGCAAACAGGAATGCTTAAGCCAGGTAGACCTGCGTTGCTGCTTGGGTCCACATTTCGCACGTAGATCTTGAATGTGTCCATCATCGAGCCATTGTGTATAACTGAGGAATCCTGGCCTATGGGTCTGGCCACCAAGGGTGCAGTTGGGAAGAGAATTGCATCTAATCTATTAAGTCGGAAGTAGTTGCGATAGGTGGCTTGAAGCCTTGGTCTGAAGGAATGACGGGCCAGTTCATATTCAGCTCTGGAAACTTGATGTCCATCAATTTGCGCATTGACAATGTTGGCTACATCAGGGCTGCGAATTCCTTTGATCACGTCAGAAAAAGAAATGGTTTTTACAAAGTCATCGAGATACTGTCTTAGAGCGTGTGGAAATTCATAGAGTGCAATTGGTAAACTGGCCCCACTGTTTAGTTCTTCTAGGTGAGGAATGTTGGCTTCAACAAAAGTTACGCCTTTGTTTGCTAGCTGGCGAATTGTAGTTTCAGCTGCTAGGCCCACATCAGCATCAAGGTCATCATAAAAGTAGGTTATAGGAAGGCCGATCCTTAGCCCCCTCAGCGGTATCGGTGGCATTCTCGCCGGTGTGCCGGAAATTATCTCGTCGAGGATTACAACGTCGGCTACGCACTGCGCTATGATTCCGGGAGTGTCTCGGGTAGGGCTAACCGGTATTATCCGATCTCCCGGATATCGACCAAGCGTCGGTCGAAATCCTACTACCCCACATAGGGCTGAGGGAAGGCGAACAGATGCCCCGGTATCGGTGCCTATGCCGCCCAACATTAATCGGCTTGCCACCGCAGCCGCCACACCACCGCTTGACCCTCCTGGTATCAGACTTGGATTCCACGGGTTCCGAACCGCCCCGGTGGCATAGTTGTTACTCGTAATTCCAAACGATAACTCATGCATGTTTCCCGAGGCACCCGGCAGTGCTCCAGCTGAAAAAAGTCTTTCTGCGACGCGGGATGGTATCTTTGGCAAGTGGTTTATCAGCGCCGGCGTAGCAGCGCTTGCAGGAAATATGCCGGTCGCGATGTTCGCCTTAAAACAGAGTGGAATGCCGCAAAGACCTACTCCGGCGTTTCCATGGCGATCAATTTGTTTTGCGCTTCGCCGCAAGCCATCCCAGTCTGTAGCCAGAAGGGCGTTTAATGATTTTGCAGCTTCACAACGCGCTATCAGAGTCTCCACTAGTTCTAGGCAGGAGTATTCCTTCCGTCTGATGCGTTCTAGGGTTTGTGCTAACGAGGTAATGGCCACCATCTTTCTGAGTTGGGGATTTCAAACCCATTTCAGACAAAATAAATATACCAAGCTTGGGCCCAAATTGCGCGATTATTGGTGGGAATTCAGCAATTACGGCGTGTGATACGAATGATTGTAGGCACTAAGGTCGCTTTTTCAAACGCAAACAGTATTGTATCAATTGTCAATCAATATTCAACTTGATTGAGCAGCGAGGTGGACCAGAGTGAATATCATATTAAAAAAAAGCCCAAATTGTCGCTTTCCATTGGCATGTCAACGAACAGTATGTTCCCCGATTTTCAACTTAAATAGAAACAGTTGATGTCGTTGGTTATCTACACAGAGACGAATCTTTTCTAGCAATGTCAGCTTCAGCTCTCTTTGATAACCAGTGCGATCATTTCTCTACCAAAATGGTGGATCTGATAATGGTCGATAAAGCTGATGAAATGGACCGGAGGGTTTCCGATGCCTTCTTAGAACGAGAAGTTTCCAGGGGAAGGAGGATTACTCAAATCTCCACCGAGTGCAGCGCTGGGTTAGCTTGCAAAAGGCTGGCCGACGGTCGCTTTCCCGAGATCTCAGATGGGCGAAAGATAGCAGTTCTCTCCGCTTACATCTATGTTGGCAAGGAAATTCTGGCGCGGATACTTGAATCGGAACCTTGGGCGCGAGCAACAGTCAGTGGCCTCATTGCCATCGACCTTGCACCATTTTGCATGGATTTCTCCGAAGCACAACTTCTCCAAACCCTGTTTTTGCTGAGCGGTAAAAGATGTGCACCCAGCGATCTTAGTCATTTCGTGGCCATTTCAATCTCTAAGACTGCCCGCGTTCGAACCCTGCAAATGCCGCTGTATGAGAAAGGCACGATGAAACGCGTTACCGGGTTTACCATGACCCTTGAAGAGGCCGTGCCATTTGACATGGTCGCTTATGGTCGAAACCTGATGCTGAAGGCTTCGTCAGGTTCCTTTCCAACAATCGACTTGCTCTATGACTACAGACCGTTTTTTGACCAATGTTTCGATAGTGGACGGATCGGCTTCTTTCCGGAAGATGTTCCTAAGCCTAAAGTGGCGGTCATTGGCGCTGGCATTTCCGGACTCGTGGTGGCAAGCGAACTGCTTCATGCTGGGGTAGACGATGTTACAATATATGAAGCAAGTGATCGGGTCGGAGGCAAGCTTTGGTCACATGTTTTCAAGGACGCTCCCAGCGTCGTGGCCGAAATGGGGGCGATGCGATTTCCTCCTGCTGCATCCTGCTTGTTTTTCTTCCTCGAGCGGTACGGCCTGTCTTCGATGAGGCCGTTCCCAAATCCCGGCACAGTCGACACTAACTTGGTCTACCAAGGCGTCCGATACATGTGGAACGCCGGGCAGCAGCCACCGGAGCTGTTCCATCGCGTTTACAACGGTTGGCGTGCGTTCTTGAAGGACGGTTTCCATGAGGGAGATATTGTGTTGGCTTCGCCTGTCGCAATTACTCAGGCCTTGAAATCAGGAGACATTAGGCGGGCTCGTGACTCCTGGCAAATTTGGTTGAACCGTTTCGGGAGGGAGTCCTTCTCTTCCGCGATAGAGAGGATCTTTCTGGGCACGCATCCTCCTGGTGGTGAAACATGGAGTTTCCCTCATGATTGGGACCTATTCAAGCTAATGGGAATAGGATCTGGCGGGTTTGGTCCTGTTTTTGAAAGCGGGTTTATTGAGATCCTTCGCTTGGTCGTAAACGAATATGAAGAAAATCAGTGGATGTGCTCTGAGGGAATCTCAGAACTTCCTCGTCGAATAGCCTCTCAAGTGGTTAACGGTGTGTCTGTAAGTCAGCGTATACGCCATGTTCAAGTCAGGGCGATTGAGAAGGAAGAGACAAAAATAAAGATAACGCTTAAGAGCAGGATATCTGAACTTTATGATAAGGTGGTGGTGACATCTGGACTCGCAAATATCCAACTAAGGCATTGTCTGACATACGATACCACCATTTTTCGTGCACCAGTGAACCAAGCGGTTGATAACAGCCACATGACTGGCTCGTCAAAACTCTTCTTGCTGACTGAACGAAAATTTTGGTTAGACCATATCCTCCCGTCCTGTGTCCTCATGGACGGCATCGCAAAAGCAGTGTACTGCCTGGACTATGAGCCGCAGGATCCGAATGGTAAAGGTCTGGTGCTCATCAGTTATACATGGGAGGACGACTCCCACAAGCTATTGGCGGTCCCCGACAAAGAAGAGCGATTATGTCTGCTGCGGCACGCGATTTCGAGATCTTTCCCGGCGTTTGCCGAGCATCTAGTTCCCGCCTGCGCTGATTACGACCAAAATGTTATTCAACATGATTGGCTTACAGACGAGAATGCCGGGGGAGCTTTCAAACTCAACCGGCGTGGCGAGGATTTTTATTCTGAAGAACTTTTCTTTCAGGCGCTGGACACGACTAATGATACCGGAGTTTACTTGGCGGGTTGCAGTTGTTCCTTCACGGGTGGATGGGTGGAGGGCGCTATTCAGACCGCGTGTAACGCCGTCTGTGCAATTATCCACAATTGTGGAGGCGTTTTAGCAAAGGGCAATCCTCTCGAACACTCTTGGAAGAGATATAACTACCGCATTAGAAATTAATCTATGGATCCTGTTACATGTATTGAACGTTTTATAAATTGCATATTAATGCAATCTGGATGTTTAACGAAGAATGTAATGGCGTAAAAAGATTTATTTTATTGTATTTATCTTTCATTATGTTGAAGTTCGCAATAATATGCTGCTGTAAAATTAAAAATTATATACTGCCGTATTTATTGAAATGGCGCTGTTATTTCAAAAATATAGTTGATTTTGTTGCAATGAAAACGACTGCACGAAGTAAATAATGGACGCCGTTGTTAAGAAATTGCTATCATATGTGCCTAACTATAGCGACATTTAAGTCAATTGTGAAATAGTCGCCCTTATTTTGACGTCTCACCTAATCAACTATTACAAACGATTTCACTCTCTCGCCAGCAATGATGATAATCAGCGCAGACAAGTGGCAGTAAAGCGCGGAAAAACGTCCTCAAGTGGCATGAATAGCTGCCTCTATAGTGCTGATTTAGTCAGCCTTATTTTGACTTAAAGGCGCCTTCGTTGGTGACAAATTGCTTTCAAGGAAACAGCCGTGCCCCACACTTTGTTGAAAAACAAGTTGCCCTTTGGAGAGACGCTAAAGCCATTTGCTCTTCAATAAGGAATCTCGAGGAAGACAATATAACAGCCTGTGATGATACACTTCTCGAACCCAAAAAATATCAATTTGTATTCAAGATATCGCAAAACACTTATGGATCTCCGTCTAATTTTCGGTCCAACTTGTACAGGAAAGACATCGACCGCGATAGCTCTTGCCCAGCAAACCGGGCAGCCAGTCCTTTCTCTCGACCGGGTCCAATGCTGTCCTCAACTGTCAACCGGAAGCGGACGACCAACAGTGGAAGAACTGAAGGGCACGACCCGTCTATACCTTGATGAACAGCCTCTTGTGAAGGGTATCATCTCAGCCAAGCAAGCTCACGAGAGGCTGATCGCGGAGGTTTATAATAATGAGGCTCACGGTGGGCTTATTCTTGAGGGAGGATCTATCTCGTTGCTCAAGTGCATGGTGCAGAGCAGTTATTGGAGCAACGATTTTCGTTGGCGTATTATTCGCCACAAGTTAGCAGACGAGGAGACCTTCATGAAAGCGGCCAAGGCCAGAGTTAAGCAGATGTTGCACCCCGCTGCAGGCCTTTCTATCATCGAAGAGTTGGTTCATCTTTGGAATCAGCCTCAGCTGAGGCCCATACTGGAAGGGATTGATGGGTATCGATACGCCATGTTGTTTGCTAGCCAAAACCAGATCACACCCGATATGCTATTGCAGCTTGGCGCAGACATGGAGGATAAGTTGGTTCATGGGATCGCTCAGGAGTATCTCATCCATGCGCGCCGACAGGAACAGGAATTCCCTTCAATTAACGCAGTCGCTTTCGAAGGATTCGAGGGTCATCCGTTCGGAATGTAATAGGATCTCCTGGCGCCCTGGGGATTCGCTATGTTTGCGATTGGCAACGACGAACAGCCCTATCCGATGAAGACAAAAATCGCAGGACGAGTTGGTGGAAGGTATAGCCCAGGAGTATCTCAGCTATGCTCGCCTGCAGCATCGCCGCTACGCAATGCCAAAGATAGATCTATCTTTGCATAATAAAATACGATTAAGTATATTATGGAATGTTCGATTGGTATTTGTAGATGTTTTATTTTTCATGGGCGTGTTTCATTTTGTATTGTATTTTCATAGTTTTGAAGCGAGACGTTTCATAAATAAAATTACGCACGACTAATAATAGTAATAATAATATGTGTTTGGGCCACAATTGCTGTATTTAGACCATATTAATTGCATTGCGAGAGACGAAAATGACGAATTTTATTTCGGTACTGGATGATATTAGAAACATGAAAAACAAAAAGATTCAAAGTACGCGTTGATAGATTAAGTTTTCTGGTAACCGCGACACCTAACGTGTGAGATGGCACGATCCCAATGCGACAATGGGATAGTGAATGAGATCGGATAATTGGAACTCTCTCGTTTCCTCTTCCTCTTCCTCTTCCTCGTTTTCGATGCCTTCGTTATCCTCTCCTTCCTCAACATAATTACCTTGCCTGGCGTACCAACCATAACCTTGACCGCGGATTACATCAGTCCTGATCCGTATGAACAACTGGCTCATCAGGATCGCTAAAAAAAAGCCGTTTGTACTCGGACCGTGGTGGTAATTAACGAAGCCTCCTTGACCGCAACTCTGTTGCAAGATTGCGTTCATTTCTTGTGGATCCAATAGCCATGGGGGCATTGCGGTAGCTACTGTCCCGAAGGCCGGAGAGTTGGACGGTAATAGGCGATTGAGACCACACAATTGCGCTGTTACTTCATCGACGTAAACATAGGTGAGCCTCTGGTCTGAAAGGAGATACTCGTCATCGTACGCATTTGGGTTAACAACGGAGCGGTTAAAGTATACGAGTTGTGACAGGGTGGATCTGAAATCGGTACGACCCTGGCGCAAGTGTTGCCTCAACTCACTAACTCGTAGGATGCGTCTAAGATCGCGAACCTGCCAAGTAGGAACCGTCATTTCGTATATTGCCGATTTGCCGAGGGGCTGTGACAGAAATGGAGTGATGGTTCGTGTTCTTATAGTGAATGGGCAAGCGATTGTGGCCGACTCGATAGCATTTTCATGAGTGCACTTGGTAGCCTCGTCAGGCAATCAACGCGCAACAGTCGCCGCATGTGGAAATATTTCTCCAATCAGGCGCATTTTTCGCTAAATGTGTCATATTTTTTGTCTTTTTTGTCCCAAAGTCGTGGATTTGCAGAATGTGGCAAATTCTACGCCGAACTGCTTTTTGACATTTACGCCCCAACTTTTTCTTCGCTGGGCCACCGTCGGCACGAATTTCTTGTCTTTTTTAAAGAGCGCTTGGTGCAAATTTCAGATTTCAGAGAAGATATCTATTCCGTCTGAGGCAAGTTTCTACTTCTCAATTACAAGTTGGAAATGGAATACAATCGTCCAATGTTCCGACCGAGATACGTCAAATTTGTATCTGATTCATCGTTGGGAGATTTCCGTCTTAGGGAATCTAGGGACGCATATGTAGGGTTTATCAATAGTACATTAGCTAGTGCTCAGAAAGTGTTGGAGGAATCAATTCTAAAAACTAAGGTTTGCGCAGCCGACGGGAGGTTAGCGCATTTTTCTGAAGCGCCGTGTCTGCGGGGTCCTTCTTTTGACACCTTGTATTCAGTGCTTCCCGGCACTGATTTGTGGTACGTCTACGGTAGTTCCGACGAAATTCATCGGTTTGTGGAGTGCGGAAAATTTTTGTGCACTACGGCTTCCAGATTTGTCGCCTGTACTGAATCGCCTTACACCGACGGAGTGACATCCCAGACGATATGGAAATGGCACAACCAGATCTCACCTGGCTCTCGGCTTTCCCTGAAGGATGTGGAGGCGTTTTTCGCTTTCCTGCCGAATGTATCGTTTTTCAAGACGAACTATTCACTTCTCGAAATCCATGGCATGCATCAGCGCAAGTTTCTTGCCCCAATCCCAGGTTCACGGTTTAGATGCGAAGTTGTCGCGTTTGGTGAGGCCTTTCCGCCGTCGCCTAAGCTCGTACCAGATGCGAAGATTGTCAGCGTTGAGAGGCTTTCTAAGTGGTCCTACGGTAGTTGTTTCCGGTGTTAGATTAGCGCAGAGTGTTGATTGTGAATGTGTATTGCTTTTCAAATATTAATGTTAACTGAATCTTGAGTGTGTTTTTAACGTTATATTATATCATGGGGTTTTTGTATTGTAATATAAAGTAATTCCGGATTGTGATAATTAGTAGTTAAGAATGTCTGTGTGAGGGGATTTCCTCTAGGAAAAATTTGATTTTATACGAAATTAACATCCTTTATTTTGTTGCTAGATTAATATAGAAAACATAAAAATAACAAAGTCGAAAGCACAAAAAACACACTTGATAAGAAAAATACGCGTTACATTTTACATAAATATGATAATTCAACAGAAATAATATTAGATGCATCGCAATACGGTGATAGGCGTGCGGACTTATGAACTTTATTACAAGAGGTTGGAACGAACTGCGTGGCGCACGTCTTCTTTACTTCATCATCTCATCCTTAACAAGTATGGTGGCACCAAAGCGGATCAAGTCTCCTGACCTGAAGTTACCAATCACGCTGGATGTTTTGTCAGTTGGCGGAAAGTTTGCCTTTCCCGCATGAATAATATTGATGAACGCGCGGGTGAGGGGCATCTCGATTTTGGTAATAGTTGCAATTGCCGCGATATCCTCCAATGAGCATAATTCCTCAGAAAAATAACGATGTTCCATGTTGTCAGGGCATGCATAATGCACGTTATGAGGTGATGGTGCGAGGCAATATTCCCTTAGGGTCGCATAATTAGTGCCATATTCATCATTGCATTCCTGCAAGAGAGAATTGAGATGCAACCCACACGCTTTGGCAACCTTCCGGCGCTCTTGGTCTACCTGCTCTTGAACATTGCAAACGTAAGTGTTGGATCCTTCACCATAAAAGAAAAAGTCCGTCTCGGCTCGTGGGGTTCGCTCGTCTAGTTCAAGAAGCCACTGCTCAGCTCTTTTGGTAAGGGAATTGACAGGGTCGCGCAATCTTCCGATGTTCATAACAGCGGCAATCGCATGAGTGATATAGTTGGAAAAGAACAGCACCTGCAATGGTGGGATGGGGATGATCCTAGCCGTAAATAGCTGGGCGAAGATGATCTTGATATCTTCGGGTAAATCGATGACGCCAACATCATTTCGATGAATTGGGAAACACGACAGTCCGAAAGAAGCTTTCATTTCCTTGATGTTGACCTTACATTTTTTTTTATCCGATAGCTTAGACGTTGTGGGCGAATTATCCGTCTCGAGTATTCGCTTGCATTGCAGCTGCCTCTCGTACTTCATGGAAAACCCATGGCCGCAGACGACGAGAATATCCTTTTCTGCGAGTTCACCGTTGAAGTTGGCTAGTTCACTGACGAAGCTGTCGTGAACGTCCGCACGGGTGACAATAATCAGTAGATGGCTGGAGCGAATAACTGCGAGCAGATCATCAGAGGCTGAGACCGTAAATGAACCGTTGATCACTCCCTCGGTGGTGACGACTCCTTCGTTGGCTTTGATTGCTGAGATCGATCCTGGATGATCCGCTGGTGCCCACAGAGCCGTGGAAACGTGCCGAGAGGCGAACCAAGCCGCTAATGCAGTCCCAGCGTGACCAGAACCGAGGACACCTACAGTCAAGGGAAGCGGATGATGACCTGCGGCTGGGACAGGTAGAGAAGTTGAGGATGAAGCGAGAGCCATTATCGAATATTTTGGTTGAGAGAGAATATGAGATATCTGATTGAGTTCCGAAAGGAATTTATGTCAAACGTCAGTTGCGTTGTGGCAAGAAACTCTTGCTGGCTGACAGTGACCTGAGGCGACTTTTGTACGCCCAACAGTGGTTTCTGACGTACGTGCTTAGCTCATTAAAACTCTAGCAGCCGGCGGCTGAGTGGCTCCTTCAACTTTAAAGTTCAATCCATCCCAAAATTAAAACGGCTTGTCCAACGTCATCGCCCCGGTCAATAGCGTGGCTGCCTTAAATTTTGCGCTCCTGATCGGTTTGTCCTTTTCCGTAATCAATTGTAAATATCCAGTGTTTGACAGGATATATTGGCGGGTAAACCTAAGAGAAAAGAGCATTTATTAGAATATTTGTATGTTTGTAAGAGCGTGAAAGACTCATTCGATCGTTCGTTTGTATGTGCAAGCCCCATAGAGCCCGTTCTAGATGCTCGACGGTCCACGCGCTATTGGCATCTCTTCAACTTCCCAAAGTTCGGAAAGCCTGACGACGCAGCAACATTCCAAAGAGATCTCGAGGCTCGTCCGGATCGGCTATTAGGTCGAGTGGGCTGCTGTGGCTTGATCCCTCAACGCGGTCGCGGACGTAGCGCAGCGCCGAAAAATCCTCGATCGCAAATCCGACGCTGTCGAAAAGCGTGATTTGCTTGTCGCTCTTTCGGCCGACGTCCTGGCCAGTCATTACGCGCCAAAGTTCCGTCACAGGATGATCTGGCGCGAGTTGCTGGATCTCGCCTTCAATCCGGGTCTGTGGCGGAAACTCCACGAAAATATCCGAACGCAGCAAGATATCGCGGTGCATCTCGGTCTTGCCTGGGCAGTCGCCGCCGACGCCGTTGATGTGGACGCCGGGCCCGATCATATTGTCGCTCAGGATCGTGGCGTTGTGCTTGTCGGCCGTCGCTGTCGTAATGATATCGGCACCTTCGACCGCCTGTTCCGCAGAGGTGCACGCCTCGATCTGAAACCCGAACCGCTGGAGATTGCGGCTGCAGCGAGCGGTTGCCTCCGGGTCGATATCGTAAAGCCGTATCCGATCGATATGGAGCAGCGCCTTGAAGGCGAGCGCCTGGAACTCGCTCTGGGCACCGTTGCCGATCAGCGCCATCGTGCGCGCATCTTTACGCGCCAGATATTTTGCCGCGATCGCGGAGGTTGCGGCCGTTCGCAAGGCCGTCAGGATTGTCATTTCCGACAGCAGCAGCGGATAGCCGCTATCGACATCGGAGAGCACGCCGAACGCGGTCACCGTCTGGCGTCCCGACTTCGTGTTTTTCGGGTGGCCGTTGACGTATTTAAAGCCGTAGAGGGTGCCGTCGCTCGTCGGCATGAGTTCAATCACGCCGTCCCGCGAATGCGAGGCGATGCGTGGAATCTTGTCGAAGCTTTCCCAGCGCCGGAAATCTTCTTCAATGTAGCCGGCCAGTTGAACAAGGAAGTTCTCGACCCCGGTGCTGACCACCAGGTCCATCATGTTCTCAACACTGATGAACGGAACGATGTTGAGGTTGGCAATTGCGGGCATCTTTTGGCCCCCTTCATTGGTTTGATAGACTGTCGGACGAGCCCGGATCACACGGGTTCGTCCGTGATCGCGTACCCGGCGATTACCCGTTTCCTGAGCGTGGGCAGATCGAGCGGGCCGAGGTCTGGAAGCAGGTCGTTTTCTTCGGAGAAGTCGCGTCCGTAGCAGGCGCTTAAGATCTGCACGCCGCTTTCATGCAAGGGTGCAGACAGGCCGGCTGCTTTTGCCAGATGCAGGGTCGGGATCAGACCGAAGGGAACGTCCTCGAGCACGTAGCGAGTATCAACGCTCTTTGGGCCTGCCGGGTCGCTTCCGCGCTCGACCAGGATCGACGATATTTCCGAAACGGATTGGCCGGATATGTCGAACGACAATCGGAAGTGATCGAAGGTGGATCGGACCGTCTTGCCGAAGGCGGAAGCGATTGCCAGCCTCTCCAGATCGAGCGCCTCAAGGAAGCGGCCGACGGCAGGCGTGACGTTGGTGTTCTGACCCCATTCCTCAGCTCGCTCGATACGTGACAGATTGCACAGCGCGATGCCCATATGGTCCTGGGGATTGAGATTGCTCAATGCGATCGTGAGGATATCGTCCTTCACGTCGAAGCGATCACCGAACAGAGCGACACAGGTTTCGTGCGCCCGTCCTGCGAAACGTTCCGGCACGGTCGCCATATCGACCTTTGCCCGGATGGCGCCGATGTTGAACGTATCCGCCTCCCGCAGCTTGCATGTCAGCACAGTTGTGCTCCATGCCGTGATTGGGATCTCGATTCCACGCTCGGCCAACCCTTTGGCGAGGTAGAGCGCCGCAAAGGAAAGATGGGCGCTGATGATCACCGAATGACGTGCGCTGAGGTGCGGCAGAAGAGCGTCGAGAACAAAGCGGTGACCATAGGCGGGCAGCGCCAGCACGATCACATCGGCTTCGGCCAATTCCTGGGCGTTCGTGCAGATATGCGGGTGGAACTCCGTGATGATCGCACCCGTGATCTTCACCGGTGCGCCGGCAGAGAAAGCAGCAGTTCTTTCGCGTGAACGCGACCAGATCAATGGCTCATGTCCATTCTGCAAGAGGAACGCCGCATACCCAATGCCGATCGATCCTGCTCCGGCGATTCCAACCTTCATCTTCTTCCTCCTGGTTTCGAAGGGTTGTCTCAATGCGAGAGGCAAACCTCGATCGCACCGGGCCACACCCGGTGGTCAAAATGCTGTTGTCACCCGGTCGAACACGCGCCGGCCGAACAGGCTCGCGGCAAGATCGGTCATCAGTCGGGCCGTGCGCCCTCGCTCGTCCAGAAACGGATTGAGCTCCGCAAGGTCGAGCGAGGTGACGAGACCGCTGTCATGGAGCATCTCCATGATGAGGTGTGCCTCTCGGAAAGTCGCCCCGCCCGGAACCGTGGTGCCCACCGCCGGCGCAATCCCGGGATCGAGGAAGTCGACGTCGAGGCTGACGTGCAATCTGCCCTTGGCCCTGCTCACGCGGTCAAGAAAGACGCCCAGCGGGCGTATGACCCCTTGCTCGTCCAGAACCCGCGTGTCGGAGACTTCGATACCGATCTCGGCAACCCGGCGCCTTTCTTCCGGGTCGACCGAGCGAATTCCCATCATGGATACGTTGCGGGGATCCACACGCGCGGCCAGCGGCGGTAGTCCTTCGAAGCCAGGCTGGCCCGTATAGTAGGCGACCGGCGTGCCATGAAGATTGCCGCTTGCAGTCGTGTGTAGGGTATGCAGGTCTGGGTGCGCGTCCAGCCAGAGGACGAATTGCTCCCTGCCGAGTTCGGCCGCTCGTTCGGCCTCCCCGGAAACGGTACCGGCAGACATTGAGTGATCGCCGCCGAGAAAAACCGGAAGATCGCAGCTGCGGGCCATCTCCAGCGCCTTTTTGGAGAGACTGCGCGTCCATCCCACCAGAGCATCGAGGTTCTTCACCGCGGAATTGGTGTGACTGATTTCGGGCTCCGCCGTCGGCGTCGCATCTCCGAGATCAGTGACGGCCCAGCCCAGTTCCGTCAAAGCTCGCGACAAGCCGGCAGTCCGAAACGCATCAGGCCCCATCAGGCATCCGGGTTGGGATGCGCCGCTTTGAACGGGGGCTCCCGGGATTTGGCACGTCTTCAACTCATTCTCCTTGCGACGCCGCGAGGCGTTCATTTCTTGACTGCAACTTTAGACACCACGCTGTGGCGATGGCCGAACGATCACTCATGTGTCGACGCTGAAATGACTTCCTCGGCCTGCTGAGCTGCCAGCATCGACACCGTTAATGGAACGAAGGGAGGCCGCGGATTGAACAGGCCGACCTCGCCGGCGGTCAGCCCGGCGACTGACTTCACCAGTTCGTGCACCGGGTAGCCGCACTGCCTTCCCTGACAGGGACCCATGCCCGCGCGGGTAAAACTCTTCAGCTGGTTGGGGCCTCGGCAAGCGGCACGGACAGCAGCTTCCCTCAACATGCCCGCGCTCAACTCCTCGCACCGGCAGACGATCGTTTCGTCGTCCGGCGGGGTCCGCGCAATATTCGGCGGGTAGGCCCCATCCAGAAATCGCCGGAACGACTTTTGCCGGCCATGCTGTGCTCTCAGCGGTTTTGCCTCGGTATCCGCCTGAGCGGCCGTCAGGGCGCCGTCACGAAGAAGGACGCCGATCGCGGCGATCTCTCCTTCGATCTCGGCATTGACGGCGCCTCCGATCCGCGCACCGTCCCCGGCTATGTACAGTCCGTCCGGACCTGCGTTCATCCACTCGTCGCGCTCAAGCCGGAACGCTGACTGGCCGACATCCCACATCAGTTGCGCGCCGACCGACACAGCCAACTGATGGCTTGGCACCAGCCCCTCGTGAACAAGAAGGGATTTGACCTCCAATCTGTCGGACCTTCCGTTTGAAGTTTCGAACCGTACAGTTTCCAGTCGTCCGCTTCCTTTGGCGCTGATTTTGACCACGTTGCGTACGTGCCGAACGCCACTGAACTGCGGTAACCAGGCAATCCCTTTCAGGATTTGGCCAGGCTCCTGCAGTGCTCCGCGAAAACCGCGCAGCGAACGGCTGATGAGACCCCGAGGGGTCGTATCGAGATAAGCGACCGGCTTTGAGCCCGCGAGCCGCATCTGCTGCATATATAGCAGCGGGAGAGGCCCGCTGCCGATGACGGCAACGGGGCCTCTCGGCAACTGACCTGCCGTTTTCAACAGGATCTGTGCGGCGCCGACCGTCATGACGCCGGGTAGCGTCCAGCCGGTGAACGGAACCGGGCGTTCCTGTGCGCCCGTAGCGAGCAAGAGATGCCGTCCCCTGACGGAGCGAATTTCTCCACCCCAGACGTATTCCACCGTCCAACCCTGGCTGAGCCTGTTTACCTGAGCATCCGGGATGTAGTCGGCGCCACAGGCCAGAAATGCTTCGACTTGCCGGACGCCGCGTCGATATTCCGCCCCCAGAACGTTTATGATTGGGCTCGTCGCGTTGCGGCCGGCATTGCGCCAGATCTGACCTCCAGGCTGTGATTGCGAATCCAGCAGGATGACGGACAGACCGCCGCGCACAGCGCGCCTCGCTGCGGCCATGCCAGCGGGGCCGGCTCCGACGATCAACAGGTCGGCGCTCGAATGATGGTTCATTTCAGCCTCTTCGGATGGTCATGGCGTTCGACCCTCATGCCGGCGTGAACCGTTTGCTGACAGCTTCGGATCGTGCCGATGTCTTCGACGTGCACGACACATTCGAAACAGACGCCCATCATGCAGTAGGGCGCCCTGGGCTGGGCGGAAGGAAAGGAGGTCCGCGTATGGATGTCGTCCAGACGCAGAAAGACGGCGGCCAGAGGCTCTCCATCGCGAGCGGTCACAAGACGACCGTCGACGGTGATTTCCACGGCTTGGCCGCAGGGAAAGAGAATTTCACTCGTCACGCCGCGATCCCCATCTTGAATCTGCTGCCGCGGAAAGCGTCGTAGGATGGCTCAATTCCACCGGCTGCCAACCATTCGGCAAAAGGACCTGCATGCAGAGCGGCAAGGGTTACGCCGGAATGGCATGCCACGACGTGGATACCTGGGTATCGCCGCGACCGATCGTAGACAGGCACCCCGTCCGGGGTCAGCACGCGTAGTCCCGCCCACTGCCGTATGACACGCAACGCGCCGACGTCAGGCATCACATTGATCGCGCGATTGGCGATATGACGTGCGCCGGCAGCTGTCACGTCGGTAGACCGGCCCACACGTTCATTCGTAACGCCGAGTTGAAACGTGCCCGTCATGGTCTGACGGATACCGCTGGCGGCGTAAGGGAAAACCGGGGCGACCCGTTCCGTGATGAGAAGCTGCCCCTTTTCCGGAACGAGCAGAAGCGGAAGGTCCAGGCTCTTGGCAAAAGCCATGGAGTCATTTCCCGCTGCAATAATCACCCGCTCCGCCTCTATCGTGAGGCCATCCGTCGCCAGTCGGAAGCCGCCAAGCGTGGGCGCGATGCTGTCGACGTGTTCGCCCGTCATCAAGGTTCCACCGAGGCGCACAAATCCGTCCAGCAGAGCGCGAAGGACCAGCAGAGGATTGACGTCACCGTCCATATGACTGAACGACGCTGAACACACCTTCGGCCCGAGACGGATGTCGGGAAGCATGCGCTCAACGCGCGAGCGCTCCAGCATCTCGAAGCGATAGTCAGGATGAATGGCAGCCATCTTCTCGCCGATCGCTTTTTCTTCTTCCGCCTGAGCTTCCGACACACAAAAGAGCAAACCACCGTTGCGGCGGTACTCCACGTCGACACCTGTCAGTTCTTTCAACTCGGATGCAAAACCTGGCCACAGCTCAGCGCTTTGCCGCGTGATGCGATGGTATTCAGGATATTCGTCGCCCTTGCCCTGAACCCAGATCAGGCCGAAATTCGTTCGGGACGCACGCAGCGCATCGTCCGAGCCATCGATGATGATCACCCGGCGTCCCAACTTGGCTAACCCGTATCCAATTGCGGCGCCCACTACGCCGCCGCCAACAATGGCTGTCTCGAACTCGTGATCCATTTAACCTTCTCACAATACGAAGGCTTCTGTGCCCGGGCGAAACGTTCGATCCGTGGCCATTAGCCCCCAGTGAGCCAGACGCATCCTTCAATCCTCGTGCGGTCGGCTATACAGTGTGTCCAGCTGTCGCCGTTTGACGGCCAAGTTTTGAGGACCTTCTTTGCTTCGGTTTCATCAGTCTTGAACAGATGATCACCATGTGAAGCGGGTCGATTGCAGATCTGGCTATCTTGGAATTCTTGCCTTCCAGCTTAGGGATAAGGCGTTGCCGTCCATGCTACAAGGGCAGTAATAGGTATGCGGCGATGTTCAAATGTTATGAAGGCGGCACGGTCCTAGGGCCGTCGCGAGCCACAGGACGCGACCGGTTAATCTCAGTCACCTTCATCGCCCTCAGTTTCTATAAGCAGGCGAGTCTCATCCGTTCCGATTGATTGCCGTTGCCAATCAATCGGTGGGATATGCAAATTCTCCAAACGGAGTGAGCAGCGTATTCATCGCTGAAATATCGCGATGATCACTCCAGGACGGAGACAGGTTTCATGCAGATCAGAACAGATCGAAATACCCCGCAGGCCGACCAACTGAAGAAGCGAGGGTGAGCGGCAGATGCTTAGAATCGGCGTTGATATCGGTGGGACGTTCACAGATTTTTGCGGGTGGCGTGAAGGAGAGGACAGGATCGTCACTCTGAAGGTCCCTTCGACTCCTCCCGCTTTCGAAAACGGTTTCCGTGAGGGATTTGAAAAACTACTGGAACGGCTCGCGCCCGAGCCGGGCGAGGCAGCCCTCGTCATGCACGGCACCACGGTCAGCACGAATGCCGTAATCGAGCGAAAAGGGCCGAAGATCGCGTTCTTCGTAACGAAGGGATACAGGGATCTGCTCGAACTGCAGCGGATCGGCGTCCGCAACCCTCTGAACATGTTCGAGACCCGAACCAGGCCGCTGATCGATCGCGAAATGGTTTTCGAGGTCGAGGAACGATTGCTGCGCGGTGGCTTGGTTCGAACCTCGATCGACGAGGCCGCAGTCGAGGCACTTGCCCGTCGGGCAGCCGACGCAGGTGCTGCCGGCTATGCGGTCGCGCTGCTTCACAGCTACGCCAACCCGCAGCATGAAAAAGCGGTCGCGCGGGTTATCCGTAAAGCGGTCGGCGAGGATGCCGAAGTCAGTCTGTCCAGCGAGATCTGGCCGCGGATCGGAGAATACGAAAGAGCGATCGTCAGTGTGCTCAACGCTTTCGTGAAACGCCGGATGAACGAGTATATCGGTGCGGTCGAAACCTATGTGGCTGAACGGCTGCCGGGGTCGCAACTTTTCGTCACACGCTCGAACGGTGGTGCGATGGCCGCCAGTGAGGCGCGCAACTTCCCTGTGCATACGCTTCTGTCGGGTCCGGCGTCTGGCGTGACGGCTGTGCAATATCTCGGCCGCGCCTTGGGCGAACATAACATCCTCACCATGGACATGGGTGGCACCAGCACTGACATCTCGCTCGTGCGCGATGGCGAAGCTCTGACCTCGACTTCGGCCGAGGTGGGTGAGTTTCCGGTTGTCATGCCAGTTACCAGCATCGAGGCGATCGGCGCAGGCGGCGGTTCGGTCGTCACGATTGATGGCGGGGTGTTGCGTATCGGCCCGCGCAGTGCTGGGTCCTATCCTGGCCCTGCCTGCTTCAGCCGAGGCGGCACGGAACCCACGCTGACCGATGCCTTTTTACTTGCGGGCTATTTGCCTGAAGCCCTTCTTGGCGGCGATATGCAGCTCGATCGTCATGCCGCCGAACGCGCTATGGCGCCGATTGCGGAGACTCTCAAGACGGACGTGCTCAGCGCCGCGGAAATGTGCGTCACCGTCGCAAGCTCGAACATGGTGGCCGGTGTCTTGCCTTATCTCGCACGCCAGGGCGTCGATCCCGAAGATCTGACGGTGCTCGTTTACGGCGGAGCTGGCGCGATCCAGGGGCCGCTCCTTGCGGCCGAGATCGGCGTGAACCGCGTTCTTGTGCCGGCGACACCTTCCGTATTCTGTGCCCTCGGGGGCCTTGTCTCTGATTTGAGCAATGACGCGCTCGAAACCGTCCACGGCCTTGATATCGATGGTTCTCTCATCGCGAAGAAGTTTCAGGTCCTTCGCGAGCAGGGAGCCGAATGGTTATCGCGGCAGGCACCGCCGGAGCGTCTCGTGTCGAAAACGTTCGAGTGCTGGGCTGAGATGCGCTACGTCGGGCAGTCCTTCCAGGTTGACGTGCGGCTGCCGGATACGGCGATCGAAGCGCACGACATTGCCGCAATGCATGCCGCCTTCCACCAAGAGCACGAACGCATCTACAGCCATGCCGACAAAGCGGCGCCAGTCGAATTCGTCGACCTGCGCATGCGCGTGCGTGGATCGATGTCGATACCTCAGCCCACAACACCTGAAACGTCCGGGGCTGGCGGTGCGCTCAAAACGGTTCGTTCGATGCGCTTCCACAACAAACTCATTCCCGAGGTACGCGTCTTCGATCGCGCATCTCTCACCCCCAACGATGCGATCCAGGGGCCGGCTGTCATCGAGCAGCGTGATGCGACGATCGTCGTTCCGCCAGAGTTCGTTGCCCGCGTCGGAGCCTTTGGCGCAATCCTCATGACCCGGAGCTGATCAATGGATGCCGTTCGTACTGCCGTCATGAACAATCGCTTCAACGCGATTGTCGAAGAAGCCTCTGCCGCGATCTACCGCACCGCCCACACGACTTTTGTTAAGATCGTCCAGGATTACCAGTGTGCGATTGCGACCGCCGAAGGCGAAATGTTCGCTTATCCGATGTTGTCTGGCGTCAATGTCTTCGTCGGCTCCCCGTTGAAGCCGACGCTGGATGCCATCAGCCGGGAGAACCTGAAGCCAGGCGATATCATCATCACCAACGATCCCTTTGCCACGGACGGTCTGGTGACGCACCTGATGGACGTTACGCTGCTTTATCCGATCTTCTTCGACGAGAAGCTGATCGCGATCGGCTGGGCATTTGTCCATGCGTCCGATATCGGCGGCGCCGTTCCAGGAAGTATCTCGCCAGCCTTCACGGAAGTATTCCAGGAGGGCCTCCGTGTCAGGCCAATGAAGCTCTACGAAGGAGGGGTGTTGAACGAAGCGATCAAGTCGATTTTCCAGGACAACAGCCGAAGTCCGACCGAGTTGTGGGGGGACATTCAGGCCATGATCTCGGGCCTGAAGAGCATGGACCGGCGCGTCAGCGAGCTTTGCGAGCGATATGATCGTGAGAGTGTCGAGGAGGGGATGCAGGACGTCATCAACTACGCGGAGACCAAGGCCCGCGCGGTGATCAGGACGATTCGGGACGGTGTATATACCTTCTCGGACTATCTTGAAGGGATCCATGATGGTCAGCTGGCCTATTTCAGCGTGACCATGACGGTGAAGGACAGCGAGATCGAGGTTGATTTTACCGGCACGGATCCGCAATTGGCGGCCGCCTACAACCTGGTAACGGGGGCAACCACCCACCCCTACATTATCCAGTGCCTTTACGCCTACATCCTGACCGTTGATCCGCTGACGCCGCGCAACTCCGGTATCTTGCGGGCGATCCACGGCCATGCTCCGCGCGGCACGGTTCTCAACGCGGTCTATCCCGCATCCGGCGGGTCTCGTGCTGCATCAGCGACACGCGCCTACGACGTTATCCTGGGGTGCCTCAATCAGGCACTACCGGAGGGCCTTGCCGCAGCCGGTGGCGGTATGAGCGGGGTTATCGTCGTTTCGGCTCCCGATCCTCGTACAGGCCGTGACCGTGTCAACGTGGTGGGTACGATCGACGGCGGCGGCGGTGCCCGCCGTGGCGTTGACGGCCTGGACGGATCGGAAGTACGTTACTCACAGCGCAGCGTGCCAGTCGAAGTCATCGAGATCGAAACGGTGCTGGTCATGCGGGCGCTCCGCCTCGTGCCGGACAGTCGCCGCGCGGGAAGATTCGCCAGCGGCGCAGCGCTCGAAATCGAAATGGAAAACACGTCAAATCGCGCGGTCATAACGGTCAGAAACCTGAACCGGTTTGTGTTCGCGCCGTGGGGCTTCAAGGGGGGAGAGATCGGTCTTCTGGGTAAGGCAGTCGTCAATCCTGGCCGACCCGATGAGCGATCGGTCGGCAAGATCTCGGTTCTGGAGCTCGGACAGGGCGATATTCTCAGGATCACCAGTTCCACAGGCGGGGCGTTCGGCGAACCTCTTGAGCGGGATGTGGCGGCGATCGCGCGCGAGATCGAAAACGGCATGCTTTCCCCGGAGCGGGCCGCCGACGTCTATGCTGTCGTCTTCGACCGGGACGGTAAGATCGACGAGGCGGCGACCGCGGAACATCGCCGCGAACGCGGGAACCGAAAGTCAGACGACTTCAATTTCTGCATCGAACGCCAGCGTCAGGACCAGGTGTGGTCGCAGCAGACACGCAGGGAACTGGCATCGCGGGCATTGACCTATGAACAGCGCATCCGCAGCCAGCTCGTCGATCGCGTTCATCACCGCCTGTTGGCGAAAGGTGAGCGGGTTGATGCCGGGAAACTGGATCAAGTCATCGCCGAAGAAGCCGGCCGGTTGTAGCGGCGAGGGTCCTGTGATCGTAATCAGTTAGTGTGAACGGTCGTCTGAAAGTGCGGCTATTGGAAGGGATGCCTCCTCCAGGGGCATCCTTTGTTCATTCAGGATTTCACAAGCGCCGCTATTTTCGTGCTGAAATCAGGTTTTGCGCAGCCAACGTCGCAAACTCGACAAAAGGCAGTATCCCCGGAACCGGGCAATCCGGATTCCAGCCCACGGCCATTGAAATTTCGACGGACATATCATCGACAGCCCGCGTGACGACACCGTCGTTTGCCATCGCAGCAACCCACTCCGGCAAGAATGTAATGCCGACGCCCGCAGTCACCAAGGCAAGAGCCGTGGTGGTATCGGAGACAACAATGTCGTTTTCGATCAGTAGCCCGGCATTGGAAAGCTGCTTGTAGACTACCTCGAAGCTCGATAGCTCGAAACGCTTCAACGCGAAAACACCGTGCCCGGCGAAATCTGACAATCTCAACGCCGGTTTCCGCGCAAGTGCTGATTGGCAGGGCATGACGGCAACAAATCGTTCCAACAACAGGTGCTGAAACCGTACCAGATTGCTGTTGGATGGCGGTCGCATCAACCCGACATGGAAGTCACCGCGCTCGATCCCTCGCAGAAGCTCGATGGAATCGACCTCTTTGATGACAAGCCTAGTCCTGGGAAACCTTTGCCGGAAACGGCTCAAGATCAAGGGGAGCAATTGACTGGTGGCCGGGCTGATCGCTCCGATGATCAGCTCTTCTCCGCCGGGACTGAGACCGCCGGCTTCCAGCTTGGCATTGAGGATCGCCTCGTCGATTTTCAAAAGGATCTCGCGCGCGTGATCAAGGAATGATGCTCCCGCACGCGTCAGCTCCACGCGCCGCGTAGAGCGGATGAACAGTTGCACCCCCATAAGCTCTTCAAGCCGCTTGATCTGCTGGCTGAGCGTTGGCTGCGACATGTTCAGTCGGATCGCGGCTCTGCGGAAATGTAGTTCTTCAGCGGCAACGACAAAGCAGCGGATGCTTCCGATCTCTATTTGATACGACATCTCCGGTCACCAATACAAAGCAACGTAACAGTCAAACCCGAATATTTGAATGTTACGTCGAGATTCGCCTGAGCGCACTCTTTCGATCGGTAATCCAACGGGGATTTCCAAGTTCTAATGCGTCTCCGCCGCCTTCGGAGCCGTTCCGCCCACCCGGGCGCGCATGTGCGGATTGAGCCACCACTCCGCCAGCATGACCAGACGGCTAACAACGAACGTGATGGACAGGTAGATCGCACCGGCGACGATGAACACTTCGACCGGGCTGTAGGTGGCCGAGATGATCTGCTTCGCCAGACCGGTCACTTCGACGATAGTGATTGTCGAAGCGAGCGACGTTGATTTGATGATGAGCATCACTTCGTTGCCATAGGCCGGCAACGCTTGCCGGATGGCGATCGGGAACACGATTCTCCTAAACTGGAGAATTGTGGACATGCCAACAGCGCGCGCGGCTTCGATCTGCCCGAGAGGAACCGCCTGTATGCCGCCCCGGATGATTTCGCTGGTATAGGCCGCGGTATTGAGGGCCAGAGCGAGGATCGCGCAGAACCACGGTTCGCGGAACGACGACCACAGACCAACTTCCGTGAGGAACCCTCTGAACTGAGCCGACCCGTAGTAAATCAGGAACATCTGCACCAGAAGCGGGGTCGATCTGATCAGGTAGACGTAGCTGTATGCTACCGAAGAAACGATGCGGTTTTTCGAAAGCCGCATCAGCGCGACAGGCACCGAAACAACAAATCCGATGAGAAGCGATATGAACGCGAGCGCCAGCGTCGTGGGGACGGCAGCAATGAGTTTGGGGAACGACTCGATGATGAGTTGAATATCCATATTATTGGCTCCTCACACCGCGGTTCGCCCACTTTTCAGCTTTGAGAAAGCCCCGGTTCGAGACGGAGGAAAGAAGAAGGAAGATCACGAAGGCGGTGATGTAGAAGGTAAAGGGCTGCTTCGTCGAACCTGCGCCCATCGCCGCTGTCCGCATTATTTCGACCAGGCCGACAACGGAGATTAGCGACGTGTCTTTGAGCGTGAATTGCCAGACATTTCCAAGGCCTGGGAGGGCGAACCTAGCCGCTTGTGGGATCAGCACCCGGCGCAGCCGCAGCCATGGACCCATTCCAATGGATTTCGCCGCTTCGATCTGACCTGGGGGAACAGCGAGAACGGCAGCGCGAATGACCTCGGTGGCATATGCTCCGGCACTCACGCTGATGCAGAGGACGCCGATCACGAAGATTGGGGGCTCGATGTACCCCTCGTATCCGAACAGTCCATTGGCGATGGTGCGCAGGAGTGTGCCGCCACCGAAGAATACCAAAAAGATGATTAGCAGTTCAGGGACGCCGCGAACGACCGTCGTATAGACGTCACCGAGCAGGCGTAGTGACCAGAAACGGGATAGCTTTGCCGCAGCGAAAATCGAACCAAAGATGATTCCGAAAAGGTACGAAAAGGCTGCGACGACAACAGTCATCATCGCCCCGCGCACCAATTCATCGCCCCAGCCGGCGTCTCCCCATTGCAATAGTGTTAAATCCATCGACCACGCCTCAAGCTTGCGAAACGGATAGAGCGCCGGCCGCATGAGTGCCGACGCTCCAACTGAAAGAGATTACTGCTTGGGAGACGCGTCGTAACCGAACCACTGTTGGGACAGCTTCTGGACGGTACCGTCTGCGATGGCGGCATCAATTGCTTTGTCGAACAGAGCTTTGAGATCGGTATCCTCTTTGCGGATGCCAACGCCGACACCCTTTCCGAACAATCCCCCCGTCATCCTCGGGCCAAACATCTTCAGGTCCTTGTTGTCGGGCTTGTCCGTCAGAGGCTTCAGGAAGCTGACCGACGCCAGGCTCGCGTCGATCCGGCCTGCCTTCAGATCCATCACAACGTTGTCGATGGTGTCGTAGGTCGAAATCTGAACGCTGGGCATCATCTGTTTCATGAACGCTTCATGAGATGTACCGGCCTGAACGCCGAACTTCACGCCCTCAAAAACCTTGGTGAACTTATCCAACTCGGCTTTCTGATCGGGGGTGATATTGTCGAGCGGAAGGTTCTCGATTGCCGCCTGGGTTTTCAGAAGCGGGCTGTCCGCTGTCGTCAGGAACGTCATCGGCGTGAGGAGATACGGGCGGGAGAACGAAATGACCTCTTCGCGCGCCGGCTGAATTCCCATCGCCGCCATAATGGCATCGTAACGACCCGCCGTGAGAGAAGGAATGATCCCGTCCCAAGCCTGCTCGACGAATTTACATTCAATGTTCATGCGCTTGCAAAGGTCGTTTCCGAGATCGATGTCGAAGCCGATCAGCTTTCCGCCCGCATCCTTGAAGTTGTAGGGCGCGTAGGATCCTTCGGTCGCAATTGTAATGCTCTTGTAGTCCTTGGCCACTGACGGGCCCGCCACGACAAGGACGCCAGTCACAATTGCCGCAAGCGCATTCAAGTTGAAGAATTTCATAACGTTCACCTCTGTTGCTGTTATTGTTTATTTTCGAATGTTGACTCTTCTGCGCGCCTGCGCGCTCACAGAACGCTGGAGAGGAAGGCCCGACACCTTGGTGACGTCGGATTCTGGAATACTTCTTGCGGGGTTCCCTGCTCTTCAATCTGCCCCTTTTCGAGGAAGAGAACCTTGCTCGATACGTCGCGAGCAAAACCCATTTCGTGCGTCACCACGACCATTGTCCGCCCCTCTTCGGCGAGCTTCCTGATCACCTTCAGGACTTCGCCCACCAATTCCGGATCGAGGGCAGAGGTTGGTTCGTCGAAGAGAAGCGCGCTCGGCTGCATAGCCAGTGCGCGTGCGATGCTGACGCGCTGTTGTTGTCCACCTGACAATTGAGACGGGTAGGCGTCGTGCTTGTCGGCAATACCAACCTTGTCCAGGAAATCCATTGCACGGTCGTGCACGTCGCCCTTGGGCTGTTTGAGAACGTGTACGGGGCCTTCCATGACGTTCTGCAGGACAGTCATATGCCCCCATAGATTGAAGCTCTGGAACACCATGCCGAGTTGCATCCGCATGCGTTCGATCTTTTTGCGATCGACGCCGATCAATCGGCCAGCCGCATCCGTTTTGACGACGACCTCTTCCTGCCCAACTGCGATACGGCCCTTGTTCGGGGTTTCGAGGAAGTTCATACAGCGCAGGAAAGTACTCTTACCGGAGCCGGAGCTGCCGATAATCGAAACCACATCGCCTTTATTGGCTGTGAGTGAAATGCCCTTCAGAACTTCCAGCGTTCCAAAGTTCTTATGGATATCTTCTGCCACCAGGGTGGGCTGCGTTCCGTCCATTCGCGTTCCCTTGTTCTATCATTCCCGATCTCTTGCGATGCAGCGAAAAACCGTGCCGTTAGCACGGCCGAGAATGGCGCAGCCGGCACCTGTCCGGCTTTCATTCTCAAAGGTGAAACACGTATTGACGTGTTCACCGCGTACATTCTTCGAGAGTAGGACCCAGTTTTCTATTGTTACTAAAAGCTTGCCTTCCATATCGCAAGGGCAGTAATAGGCATGCGCCCATGTGCATATGTTATGGAGAAAGCAATGATTCAATCGCGTCAGTTAGAAGCGTTCCGGGCAGTCATGCTGACAGGAGGTATGACGTCAGCAGCGAATCTCGTCAGGATCACGCAGCCCGCGATCAGCCGGCTGATCAGGGATCTCGAAGAGGAAATTGGGATCAGCCTCTTCGAAAGAACGGGCAACCGGTTACGTCCTACGCGGGAGGCCGGTATTCTGTTCAAGGAAGTGTCGCGACATTTCAACGGGATTCAGCACATCGACAAAGTCGCGGCGGAACTGAAGAAATCTCATATGGGGTCCCTAAGGGTCGCCTGTTATACAGCGCCGGCTCTGAGTTTTATGTCCGGCGTCATTGAGACGTTCATCGCCGATCGGCCCGACGTGTCGGTTTACCTCGACACGGTTCCCTCCCAGACGGTCCTCGAATTGGTCTCGCTCCAGCACTACGATCTCGGAATATCGATATTGGCTGGCGACTATCCTGGTCTCACCGTCGAACCTGTCCCTTCCTTTCGTGCCGTCTGCCTGGTGCCGCCGGGGCATCGTCTCGAAGACAAGGAAACTGTTCATGCGACGGACCTTGAAGGAGAGTCATTGATTTGCCTCTCTCCAGTGAGCCTTCTACGGATGCAAACGGACGCCGCACTGGACAGCTGCGGCGTCCACTGTAATCGCAGGATAGAAAGTAGTCTGGCGCTGAATCTCTGCGATCTGGTAAGCAGGGGAATGGGGGTTGGTATCGTCGACCCCTTCACTGCCGACTACTACAGTGCAAATCCGGTTATTCAGCGCTCCTTTGATCCGGTTGTCCCCTACCATTTTGCTATCGTTCTTCCGACCGACAGCCCACCGCCGCGCTTGGTTAGCGAGTTCCGGGCAGCCTTGCTTGATGCTTTGAAAGCCTTGCCCTATGAAACCATTTGATCGTCAGGATCGCAGCAAGTTGTCAAAGATATCGGGTCCAGCCCGGTGTCGTGGTCGAAAGGCTGGCGAACCCGGCTTATCCCGTTCTAGAGGCCACCAGTCGGCGAGATTTACCCGCACGAAAACATTGTTGCTGGTATCTCCGTCGGCTCGGTATTCGCTTGGGATGCGATAGGCAGTGGGACCGGCGCGCAGCTCGTCGAAATCACGGCTAGACGGAGATTCTGTGGCGACTGCAGATAGAAAGATGCCTCCGAACACTGTGATTCCCGGAACGCTGTAATTCGAGCGGTTGCGTACTTTCGACACGGTGATGTTTTGCCCGAACATAACAGACTTGTTGGGTCTGGGCACGTGTCTCATCGATATGCTCCTGGGAAAACAATGTCCTGATCGACCAGCACATTGAATTTGTAACCAGGCCGGATCTCGAGCGTAGGCTGCACGTCCATGTTTCTCTGGATGGTCCGGTCAGCGGCACGACCGAAGGTCTCGGCGAAATTCCGCCGGGCCGCATCCGATGCGGTGTCCTGTGTTGCCAGCGTCGAGCTTTCCGGAACGGCCATGTCGATCCCCGTGCCGATCACCGCAATGAGGATGGCCGAACCAAACGTCTGGAGCCACTTCCGATCCACCTTATCGCGGAAACCGCTGTAGCCCTGCGCGTCCGTCCCGGACATGCCGCCGATCTGGAGCGCCGAGCCATTCGGGAAGATGATGTCGGTCCAGACGACGAGCACCCGGCTCTGGCCGAACGACACCTTGCTGTCATAGCGGCCGAACAGCTTCGTTCCTTGCGGAATCAACAGTCGATGTCCCGTCGCCGAGTCATAGACGTTCTGGCTTACCTGGGCAGTGATACGCCCGGGTAGGTCGGAATTGATCCCGGTGATCAATGTCGCGGGAATGACTGAGCCGCGCTTGAGTTCGTAGAGCGACTGTTGGGGGACGACACGGTTCGGCAGGTAGCCAAGTTCCTTGAGGTCGGCATTGAAGAAATCCTCCTTCGTCTTCTGGCCGTTCGGATCAACATTTTGTCCGCCGAGACCGGCGCGAAGAGCGGCGGCGTAGAGATCGGATGCTCCGGGAGTCGTTGCCGTGGAAACCCCGTTCGTCGTCCCGGCGGTGTCGTTTGTATTAGCTCCCTGCCTGTCAAACTTGCCGCGGTCGATAGCGATCGGTGAGTCATAGGCGGCGTCATTGGCCTGCAGCCGGGCCATTCTCTGGCGCTGCCGCTCACGAAGATATTGCTCGTCCTGCTCGCGCTGCAAGCGGGCGCGCCAGACCTGTTCAGATTCCAGTTGCGGTTCCGTCCGCGCATCTTCCCTTTGACCGGGCTGAGGTGTGAATGGATTGACGGAGCGCTTCTCCTCTTCCCTCTCGACCGGCGTCGGCTGCAGCGTCGTCACCTGCTGCGGCTCGCCGATGATGCCGTCCGAAACGCCGCGCTTGATCTGATCGGCGAAGGTTGACGCCGGATTGCCGGAGCTTGTGTCCGGGCCGGTGTCGCGGAAATACAGTCCGCGTGAGGTCAGGCCGTAGAAGATGACACCGAGGAAGGCGACGACCAGCACGACCACAACGATGATCGGCAGACGGTTAATCCGGCGCATGCCGGAGCCCGTTTCCTCGTGTGGAGTGCCGCCGAGCTTGAGCGATTGAACCATGACCGCCCTCCCCTAACCGCGTTTCATGACCGAGAGCGCGCTCGCCGGCTCCGCACCCGTCGTTGTGACGGTGTAGGCGCGGCCGAGTTCGACGCTGTCGGTCGACAGGCGCGCGAGCATCTGGCCCTCGAAGGGTATGACGATATAGGCGAGCGGCACGGTGCGCGCAGCACCATCCGTCTTCTGGTCGGTCACCACCGCATAACCCCATCCCTTGAGGGCCGCTTCCAGCGCCTGCCCGAAAGGCGAGCTGTCCTGCTTCGGCGAGACAGTCGCGGTCCCGGGGCCGATCTGCTCTGCGAGCCTGCTCACCATGTCGCCGGCAATAGCGTTCGCCGCCGGTTGGCCATCAAGCGAGGTCGACGCTCTGATCCCGCGAAACTTCAAGAAGTAACTGCCCCACGTCACCGCGCTTGCCATGAGGGTCTGTCCGCTCAAGAACAGCATCGCGCGCCGGCCTCACTTTGCCGCTCACAACCGATCTTCGCGTTCCGGACAATCGAAACCACCGGAAAGGGCCCGTCCGTGGCAGGATATATTAAAATGTAATTTTGAATAGGAACTGAGAAGTTTTCAGATCGATGGAGACCACCACGCAGTGCCAAGATAGATACATTTGCATAGTAAGGTACTATTGATGATATCATAATGTAATAAGTAGTAATAGGTTGTTTATTATTGGCGGAGTTTTCGATGTGTAGTGCAATTGTCAGCCTTTTGACTGTTACCTTTTGACTTATGCCACGCCACCGACGGATTCTGTACCGACAATTTTGAAAAATGTGACCAGAGCCAATAATTTCTTCTTGATCTGACCCCTAGCGGGGCCGAGCAGGAGACGTGGTTGGGTTAAATCGTTCGTGTCTCCATTGCTATCTACTTAAAAGGCCCCCCTCTTTTGCTCCCGAAGCCTTATTGACGAGAGCTTTATTGTTGGCTTCGTAATAGTCCTGTTCATAAGTCGGGCCGCTGTGAAGATGGCAATGATTGATATCTTACTTTCTTCTGGAAGCCGACCTCGGTTCATTCCATCGTTCTTGGATCGCAGGAAAGGTAGAGACGATTTTCGAGCATTTCTTCGCCAGGAACGAAAACGGTTCGACAAATTCATACGTGACGAGTTGATCCCGTTTCAGAAAAAATGGGGGGAGGGGCTAACAGCCTTGCTCCCCGAAGATGAAGTCGAAAAGATCGAGAAACTAAAGGAGATAGAAACTGTGCCCAGGGTTTGTCACCTGACCATAGAGGAACCGGAGGCTTACATCGTGGGGGAAAGAAGGACGGAATCCTTATCTGTCTATCTCTATTGCTCAAGGTCAAACATGCTGGAGCTTTTTTGCGCCAGACGTTTAGCTAAATTCGGTAGAAATGTTTTTGTTACCACCATTCGCCCATATCGTGACGATCTGGAACGTCGCCAAATGGTGGAGTTTTATCGGGCTGTCTTCAACGACATAGAGGTAAGTGAAGAAGATTTTCAAAGTTTTGTTGCTCTGCCGCTTTCATCCGGCTTTGTGGAGATCCCCAGCAAGAGGTTTGGGTATCGGTTCTGGCGTCGTACAGACGGCGGTGAAAAAGACTACGACATCCTTACAGTCGGCGACACCCATTTCTCGCAGTCTATTCCAGTTGTGAGAAAGAGAGCACGAAATGATTCCGATAGCGACAAAGAGTTTGAAGAAAAGAAAATAATTTACTGTCCCTAATGTGGGTTAGGTTTCCAGAATAATAGGAATACTTGTGCAGTGCAAATGATAATTTGTGTTTGTTATATGTTTATTAACGCCGTCGATCATATTTGTAATATATTATTCATTTAGAAATGTAGATTAGAATATGGAATATCGATGTCTGCTGTGAAGTGAATGTAGCGATAATATAGGCTGTTTTTATCTCAGAAGTATTTATTTTTATTATATACTTGAAATAATTATGCAATGTAGAGTGTTGATGGCAATGACAAGTTAGATGGGCAGCGATAATTAAGCTCTGCACAACCGCTCAGTAAACTCTCAAAAGACGTCGTTCATCACTTTCACAACATAGGCGATGGTGTAACATAAAAGATTTCGGCCCGCTAATCTCGGATTGAGAAATCAACGCCACACTCCTTTTGACTTTTTTAATCTGGTTTCTAAATTGAATTACTAATCTTTGAAAATGGATATTTATGCTTTATGACTTTATCGCCGCGAATAATTAAAGGAGATTTAGGCGCAATTTCAGGCGCTCATTTCGCGATGGGCCCACGGTTGATGTAAAACACTACCTAACAAATTTGGAAAAGACGCCAACCACCGGCATAGTCGGTCCAAAGTCGCATCCACTGAAATATTCAATGGTTTTTTGACGGATGAAAATATGATTGATGTACACTAGTTCCATTGTTGAGTAGTTAACGCCTCAATATATGGAAAATGCCTCCTGATTTCCCAATTCATCCTTTTGGCATTTTGAGCGGCCGCCTATAAGTATTAGAACCTCTGCTCTCACACTCACCATCTAAACATCGAGCAATGAGTTATTCTTGGACAGACTTAAGGGGCATGCCGGCCGGAAGCGTAATAAATTTGGTAAATCACCAGCAAATTTTGCTTAAGGCAACTTGGGGTAGCCAATTTCAAATTCCGGATACCAGCGAAGTTGTTGAGACAAGCGAGTTATACTTTCTATACGGAGCGAAAGAATTGCTCACAAATTTCAATGAGCAGACTGGTTCTCTCATGATGGATGAAAATGCGAAGTGGGGGGTGTCTGACTTAGCCCCCTGGCAGTTGCCGCGAGGCTTCGTGACTGCAAACCGCTTCACAACCTACATTGCGCTGTTCAAGAGCAACCTGTTCAACGCTGAGAACCACGACTTTGTCAAATGGTCGCGCTGCGCGGTTAAGGTCAACTATCCTGTCGTCGCCGTCGGGTCGCTCGCGTAACACGCGATGACAAAATCAGAGCTAGGTTGCAGTACTATCAAACGAGACGCCTTAACAATAAATCTTTTGTTATATAACTCAGTTGTATCATTTCGTTTTGTAACGTTCCTACTTAAGTGCCGTCATATTTACTATTTCATAATGATCGAATGAATAATATATGAGTACGTCGTTCTAAATATTTACCGACGAAGTCCATTGAAATTCTGGCAGGAAAGTATTCATAAGAATGTTTCATCGCTATTAAATTAACGTAAGGTGTATGATTGGTAAAAAAGTATTTTATAATATGTGATGACATATTATAAATTGTTAAATTGTAAGAAGTTGGAAAGAGGAGCATTCCCACACATTGAAAACTGGAGTGGCGAGATCCACTCACGACAACAGGAAAATTAGTGCGACCGCGGGATTGAAACGCGCTCTGATCGTCTCTCTTGTCCTCGTCATCTTACCTATTACTTTCGCTATCATCGTGCTCTTTAGTTTAATTGGCCAGCGCGGTGTAACATTCGTACCCCCGATTGCCGATTAATTGAGACTTTTTCACATCGAATTTATGTCAATATTCGGAGGCCCACTTCCCCACAAGCGTGAAGGCTTTCGGCTCGCTTTTGACTTTTGCGCCAGACTTTTCTTTAGTGGGTCATACTCCCACGTAGAACTTTAATCATTCACCCGAATGATTAAAGCGGCACCGGACCCGAACTTGTCCAATCGTTTGGGAACGATCCCTGTTGCATATTCAAGTGACAGCATTTTGATCGACAAAAACTCGCAACAATCCCAGGCCATGCCAAATTTGGCACCAACTGTGGCCCACCTTTACACTATAAGTATGCTTCATGCTCAGGAGCTTAAGAGAATAAATTCTCTACCTTATAGAAAAAATACTACAAGTATGGGCTATACACGTCCTGTTTTCCCAATGATCGATTTGTTTGATGTAAGCGATCATGCCCTCGCAAAGGTCGCTCTAATCGGAGCGAAGGCAGAATATCGTGAATTCGTGGAGAAAACCCTAGCCAGCGCCCAAAAATCTTGGGTTGCCTCGCTGAGGTACCATGACGATCCGGACGGTGCTGTTGGCGAAATCCTGGCGCGATTTGCAAAAAGTCCCTGTCTCCACGGGCCGAGACTGGAGCCGTTTGACACAATTTTTACCGATCGTCCCCTCCTTTATGTCTATGGCCCTCGCGAGAAGATCATACAATATGCGAGAAATGCGATCGTGTCCGTTCATGCAACGATTGGCCTTGTGGCATGTTCCGTAGCGCCTTATGACGAGGGTGTTACGTACCAGAGTCTTCGCTACAGGCATAATCAGATTTCCCCAGGTTCCTGCCTTTTTGAGGATGCTTTAGAAGCTTATATTGCTTTTTTTCCAAGCAGGTCATTTCTGAAGTTGCCCTATTCTCTTTTAGAGGTTCACAGAGGGTATGTTCATAAGTACTTCGCCCTGCAACCCGGACACCGCTTTTGGTGTGAAGTCATAGCGGTTGGTTTGACTTTTCCTCCAACGGGTACGGAAAGACCAGGTGACAAGCCTACCCTCGCGAATAAACGCCCTCGGGGGAGGCTGAGTTGGTGCATCAGTTAAGAAGAGATATCTGCAGCCCTATATGGGGAGCAATGCGGCGTTCATCGGAATAAAGCCGGAAGGTCGACTCAAAATCAGTATCCCGATCGCAAGCATCTTATCAGAGTATATGGGGTTTGCGCTATAATATTCTTAATGCATGCCTATGTAATATCATAGACTTGTTTATTTTCTGTCTTTCTGCTGTGAACGTTGTTTTTATGTTTGAATAAATAGTCTGTAAAATATTGAATTAGTTTTAATGATGAGTATTGTTCTGATTCGGCTTAATCGTATTACTGTCTCAAGACACATAATCCAATATTTCGTAACAGGCTACAAGAATACTACACGCATGCACCAGATGTTGCAAAAAAGTCAAATAAGCCACTGTATTGTGCTCATAAAATCAAACCATTTACGTGCAAATGTCTATAAATGTAATAAGCCGATAGAAAAAAATGTGATTAGCGCAAAGTAAATCGTGTATTTCTCGACATAATGGTTCCTTCAAGGCCGAACTTTGAGCCTTTTAATCTCCTATCCATTGGCGATTGTCGAGAAATGTGCTTCATAATCGGGTGTATTTGCTCGCTATATCGTATTTATATTCGAGATAATCTCCTCCTTTATCAGGAGATCTGGGTAAAATATTGGGTGAGCAAATTTAAAGAGGGCGAACTGAAGAGCGAGATCGCCGCGATGTATCTCCGTTTTCCATTTCCGCATCCGCTGGAGATTCAGTCCCCCGTTTATCCGGAGGTGATCTGTAGCAACGCGAAGCCGATTTACATCTATTCCTCAAGGGACGCCGTACTGAGCTATGTGCAATCTGGGGATGTCTGCCGATTTGGTAAGACAAATGTGCTTGCATGTACATTGGCTCCATACCAGTCAGAAGTCTCAATCAAAACAGTACGACATTTGTTCAAGTGTTTACGCCGTGAAAATTGTTTTGGGGACGACTCCGGTGAGGGCGATTTGAGTCATTTTGTGGCCATCCTTCCCACTACCTCTTTCCGGGATGGGCCGCGGTTTCACCTCGGAGGCCAAACTGTTCAATTTTTTTGGAGAGAGGGAGGTGTGGAGTTCCGCCACGACATTCTTGCGTTTGGCAAAGCGTTATTCATTGGAAAGCTGGCCGACGGATTGTCATGCGACTGGAATTGCGCGGGGGAGGATTCCTGTTTGGAACGTGGTGAGACTGCTTCATGGAGAGGCAAAATTCCAATGACCGTTCGAGAATCGAGAACACCTGATGCACTGCTTTCCGGAAATTTGGAGCCGAGTGTTCGTCATAAAGCTTGGAAGCGCTTCATGAAAAAGATTCAGGAAAAACGCAGATCCTTTTCAAAATTGTTTTCTCTTTGATCAGAGCAGTAGGGAATGTATTTTGTTTGAGAATGACGCTGGTTACGCTTTCGATTTTGTCAGTTTCAATAATAAGTTTGTGATATCTAAAATGTAATCAGAAGTATTAAATGAACCAGAACTTAATATTTTGAACTTTAAGTTTACTAAATTATGAAAATCACGGCATATAAAATATATGTCCCAATTAGTTTAGGATTTTTATCAACGACGCTTAAATTATTTATCGGGTCACTACGCATATTGTGATTAGAAATATCAACGATACGAAGTATTCGTAGAGCCACCGATAATTTATTTAACAGTACATAAGAAAAACAAACGTTACATGAATTTCTGAAACAACACAAACACAGATAAAGCCACACACATTTATGACATAGGCAGAGATTATTCAATATTGCGTAAGATCACGCGATTTCTGGCAGGAGCATGTCTTCAACTCAGCCCAAATGGCAGTTGAAATACTGGAACCGCCCCATATGCAGGAGCGGATCATTCATTGTTTGTTTGGTTGCCTTTGCCAACATGGGAGTCCAAGGTTTCAGGCAAGCTTCGGCAATGAGAGGGCCAACGATCTTCAGGATTTCTGGGTCTATGCCCGAAGCGTCGAAGTCCTTGGTATCAAGCACGTGAAAGCTTACCGGATAGTTTTTGGCTGCTTCCTCAAAAAAAGTCTTGACATCGAGCATGCTACCCCGGCTCCCTCCTCCTGGGACGGTGAGAATATACCGCGCCTTCGTACCAGGACGCACTGTCTCCACGACACTGTGGAAAAAGTCAGTGGCCCCAACAACATGCACGTCGAACCCGAACCTCTCCTGCAGAACGCAAAGCCCGTAAGCGTGCGGGACGAGTAGGTCAGATCCTGAGGCTATGAAATAAAGGGGGGTATCACTCTTGAAGTCTTCAGCAAATGCCTCTCCAGCCAACACACACTTCCTTGCAGCATGGAACAATGCCACCGGTAGCGCTTTCAGGGATGATGCCAGGGCTGGCATAAAGCTCCAACTTTCCTTGATTTCCAAAATACCGCCAGTAAATGACGCCATTAGCATGTGGGTAGCATGGAAAGCCTGGGTTGTTTCCCCGGTGAAAAATGCACTGTGACCATGTGAGGCGAGCGGGGTATCTTGAGACTTCGTGAAGACCACTGTTTTACAAGGCTTGTCCTTCAGGCGCTTCGCCGCTTCTACAGTTTCTGGAGTTTTCCCGGACTTTGATGACAGGATAATTAAAGTGTCTGCGGCATCAGCGATTGATGTGTTGGCTTTCAGTAGGTCCACGAATCTCGAAGCGGCGTGGCTAATGAAGCAGAGGTTTTGCGCAACCTCGTCAGTATACGCATTCAAGCTTTTTCCGATTGCCAACCCAGCACCAGCAGATACGAAGAACACCTGCCTCAGTCCATTGGCGGCGAGGCGCCGCCCGGCTTCTGCGACATTTCCAAGCTGTTTGATCGTAGGGTCAAGTTCCTCAGCGATCTTGGCTGGTTCGATCGACAGGGGTGTGTAGAGCATGTCCATCGAGATGAATTATGCAAAACAAATGCTCGTGTAATATGTTGTTGATTTGTGGGAGTATAATAGACAGCGAGGCTATTTATCCTTTTTAGAAACGCGAAAGACGTCACATTGAGCGTCACACGCATTTTTTTCTTGCTGTAACACGTTGGTTTAGTTCACTTTTGACTAGCGAGGCTTGGCGTGTCAGAGCATCTATTCAAAAGTCACTAATGGGCGCGGATCAAGGAAAAGTAAGATGGAAGGAGAATACGAGCAACATGTAGGCCCGGATAGTATGTCCCACACGCCGAAATCAACGACAAAAATGGTAGAAAAATATCAGTTAACTGAGATACTTACGTCATGGCTCACGTGCTGATTGAAAAATAATTAGTATAAACAAGGACGGCAACAACAAAAACCAAAACAACTATATTCATCAATCTTATCTAGTTCTCAAAAAAATCATATCTTCACACGTGAAAATGCCAATTTCTCAGGCCTACCTTGGCTCTGCAGAGCCCCCAAGTGGAATCAAAAGTTTTTACTTCATCCGACATGGCACGACCGACCTCAACGAGAAGGAGATGGTCGTTAACGGCGAGAAGCACTGGGGCGTGCAAGGTTCGGGAACGAACATTGGTCTTAATGAAAAAGGGGTACGCCAGGCTCTGTTGGCCGGCAATGTTCTTCGGACCCTTCCAATAAGCAAGGTTGTCTGTTCACCACTTTTACGTGCACTTCAGACTGCCTTCATCGCTAATCCGGGCTGTCCCACCTTTCAGATTGAAGATGATCTTCAAGAGCGGGATTTTGGTGAACACGAAGGCGGCTTTGGTCCGCTTCAGATGTTTGAGGACAACTATCCCGATTGTGAACCTACTGAAATCTTCTCAATCCATGTCGCCAAGGCTCTCAAGCATGCACGTAAAGAAAACGTGCTTCTCGTCGCCCATGGAGGTGTGCTGAGGGTTGTCGCGGCACTGCTCGGGGTTGCTATAACTGATGAGCATACCGACAATGGGCGTGTTCTACATTTCAGTCTGGATGCCGGAAACTGGTCTGTGCGTGTAATCCAAAGTCGTGTAGTTATGGTCACTGGCGCAACTCGCGGCATCGGCAAGGCCATCGCGCAAGAACTTATTAGGCACGGCTATCGAGTGAGTTTGGGTGCCCGCAACGTACAAGATCTGGAAGCAGTTTTTGGCGACCAGAACGAAGCTCTTCACTATGCATGTTTTGAGTAACCATCCGGACTAGGCCGCAGACCTTATGAATTTGGCTCATCAGCGATGATGCGTTCGATCTTTTCCGGATCACATTGCTCGTCGATAAGGAACT
>NZ_JBNWBW010000015.1:0-120017 GCF_053522725.1 Agrobacterium sp. 16-172Ci | reverse complement strand
CGCAACAATCCGGAAGCTCGTCACTATCCTCAACGCCATCGCAAGGACAGATCCAGCATTTGCTTGATCATCCACGGTTGCTTGATCCGGCATCCAGCCGACTCGGCTCGCGCGCGGCGAAGACGGATTCTTTCAGCCCAAGGACTTGGGTTGGCTGGATTCCGGCTCAAGGCCGGAATGACGGAGAGAGAAGCCGCCACGAACTCCAGTTAGGTGAACGCTGCCTTCCGCAGCCCTTGCCGGGAGGCACAGTTTACCGGCTGCGAAATAAAGCAGGAACGAGCCGATCTGGTACGGGAAGATGATGTCGATCTCCACGAAGGAACGCACGACAAACAGGGCGCAGATCGCAAACAGGATGACGCCCTGCGGATCGCTCTTGCGCATCAGCACCGAGCGCAGATGCCCGAGCAACGTTCCGTAAAGCACCATACCAAGCAGCAGCATGCCGACAAAGCCGTTTTCCACCACGGTTTCGATATAGGTATTATGGAAATGGAAGCCGCTGCGGCCGGTAATGAAGAAATCGTTCCACAACCGTTCGGCATCGGGAAAACCCGCAACCCAGAACCCCTGATAACCGACGCCGAGGATCGGCGTCTGTTTTGCCGCCTCGATGCCCTGCTGCCAGAGGTAAGTTCGGCCGGTCAGCGTCGAATCCTTGCCGAAAATGCCGAGAATGGCGTCCAGCAGGCCGAATTGCAGGGATGCAACCGCCAGCAATGCGCCGAGACCACCGAGGACAAAAAACGTCATCTTTCGGTTCGCCGGCGAAAGCATGCCGATGGGGATGAAGCCGATGATGAGCGCGACCACCGCCGCCGTGGTAATCGTGGATGTGGCCGATTGGGACGCAAGGAGGCTATAGGCCGACAGTAGCCCGGTGACGCCGGCAATCGGCAACCAGATGCCCCTTTGCTTGAGCACCAGCACCGATGCGGCGGCAAAAATGACGCCGAGCGATGCATAAAAGCCGAGCTGGTTCTTGGAAGAAAAAGCGCCGACGAAACTATAGGTGCCATCCAGCGCATCGAAGAGATAAATGCCGAACAGTAGCGAATAGAGCAGAACAACGGCGATGCCGATCAGCGCGCCGCGCGTCAGCGTCCGGATAGAGATCACCCGCATCGCGATCAGCGCGCAGACGATATGCGTCATATACTGGATGGAGGCGCGCATGGTAACCGACGCCGCCTCCGACCAGAAGCTGGACAGAACCGTCAAGATGCCGAAGGCGAATATCCAGAGATAGCGCGGATAATTGCCGAGCACGCGCCGGTAATCGACAACCACCAGCGGCAGCCACATGCCATAATAGGCCAGGACCGAGATTTGGCCGAAACGCGACGAGTAAGCGAAGACGAAGAATGACAGCGCAACCGCTGCCATTCCATAAATCTCATTGCGTTCGGGATCGATCAGCGCCGATTTGGCGATCCGCATTGAAACCTCACTGCATCAGGATTTCAGACGAGACCTTGATGACATCGCCGGGCTGGAGCATGGCGTTTTCATCCACCTTCAGCTCCTTCGGCTTGCCGTTTTCCTCACGCACCACGACATAGCTGATCGTCGCTGATTTGCCCGAGGGATCGAAACGGATCGCTTCGGCCGATTGCGCCAGCGCTTCCGACATCAATTCGCGGCTGGTGGTCAGTTGCAGATTGAGCTTGTCCAGTTCGGCTTCCGTGTCCTGCAATTCCTTGGAGCGCTGCGCCACCCAGTCGTTACGGAGGTTGATCTCGTCCTGGGTCGCCTTGTTGATATCCTGTTTGGCGCGCAGCGACTGCGTATCGATATCGAGCAGGTTGGATTCCACTTCGGCCGCGCGTTCTTCCGCGGAAATACGCCGCTGCGACAGCGCGAGCCCTTGCTCGTTCAGCCGGTTGACCCGGTCGCGGTCCTCGTTGGCAAGCTGGAGCTGACGATTCTGCGTCTCTGATTTCTTCTTCAGGGATTCGACTTCGCTCTGCAGAAGAGCGTGCAGGTCCGTCAGCGCCTTGAGCTGCAGGGTGTAACGTTCGGTGCGCGATTTCATCAGCGCGCTTTCGCTGGCCAGCAGCACGTCGATCTCGCCGATCTTTTCCATTTCAGGCGTCTTGGCGATGGTCGCGTCACCCTTGACCTCCGCGACCAGCCGCGCCTGACGGGCGAGCAGCCTTGCACGCTGGTTGTCATAGACGGCGGCGTCACCGCGGGCATTGATGAAGTCGCGGGCAAAACGCTGCCCGGCATCCGAGCGCCGCAGGCCGCCGGCAAGGCTGACGGCCTTCAGCACCGTGAGATTGGCGGCATAGGGATATTCGCCCGGCGTCTGCACGTCCCCGCTCAAGAAGATCGGCCGGAACTGCGCGATCTCGACGGAGGCCGAAGGCAGGTTGCGAAGGGCGAACTTGCTCTGAAGCTGGGCTCCAATCTCTTCGCTGACCTCCGATGGGGTCTTGCCCGCAACATCCAGCTGACCGATGAAAGGCAGCGACAGCGCCCCAGACGGACCGACGGAATAATCGCCGTTGATCACATCCCAGTTGCGGATGCTGCCATCCGCCGGCTGCCATTCGGCAACGCGGATACGCAGCTTGTCAGCGGTACCGAGCTTATATTGAGCGCCATCCGCAGCCGTGGCGGAGAGCGGCGCGGCAAGGGCGACGGAAGCGGCAAATACGAAGGCCACAAACGGGCGGCGGGCGGCAGACAAGCCGTTCATCGGGAAACTCCCTGTTAGCGGATCGCCACACGGGCGATCCGGCCGTCGCGCAACTGGGCAGGGCCGGCTGCACAGTGCCGCGAAAAGCGGCCGGTATGATTAGCACCAATGACGCACCCAAAGACCGGACTTGGGATCCCGGTCGGGGTGCGTGTCGAAACGAAGATCGATAAAGCCGAACTCAATATCGGTTTTCAGTAGCTTCCGCGTGAAAGGCACACGGCGGGAATGGTCTTGACGATGATGAAGACATCCTGCCGCATCGACCAGTTCTGCACATAGTGCGTGTCGAAAGCGACGCGGGTCTTGTAGGAGACGTCGTTGCGGCCGCTGATCTGCCACAGGCCGGTCAGCCCAGGACGGGTGCTGAGATAATAAGCGGCAGCGCTTTCATAATAGCTCAGTTCCTCATCCACGACCGGGCGTGGACCAACCACGCTCATTTCACCGCGGATGATGTTGAGCAGCTGCGGCAGTTCGTCGAGCGAGAGCTTGCGCAGCACGGCGCCGACAGCCGTAACACGCGGGTCGTTCTTGAGCTTGCGGGTGGCGCGCCATTCCTCGGCGGCTTCCGGATTGGCGGCAAGATATTGCCGGAGAATTTCATCGCCGTTCATCGCCATCGTCCTGAATTTCAGGCAATGGAAATAGCGGCCATTATGTCCCACACGCCGGTGGCCATAAAAGATCGGGCCGGGATCGGACAATTTCACCAGCGCGGCGATCAACAGGAATATCGGGCTGAAGATGAGCAGCGCAAGCGCAGCCGATGTCATATCGAAGCTGCGCTTTGCGATGCCCCCGATAGGGAAACTGACATCGAAGTCTTCGGAGCTGCTGAGTGTCTGTTCAGCCGATTGGGTCGCGGACTTCATAGAGAGAACTCCATTTATGTTTTGCGATTGGTCGGTGCCCGGAGGCGCGTCTTTCCGTCTAAAAGAGATAACAAGTCTGTGTTCGGAATTTGATGCTAATGGATTTTTTGTAAGGCACATTGGCCATAACCGTCTATGCGATTTCTTGCGCGAGCGGCCGATCAACGTCCGGGCAATATTAACGGTTGCATAAAAAAGCAACAAATGTGCCGACGGCCATGTGTTGAGAGCATGGGTACCGCCCCGGCATGTATTGGGTTTTGTGCCGGCGACAGTCTTTTCTTATGTGTTTCTTATGACTTGGCGAGATGAGACAGGAACGTTAAGAACAGCCGCGTCCGTAACAGACTATAAAAATTTTTTGCATCGCAGCAAGATTGTGGCAATGCATATAAAATTTGACATATCGGTAAGGATTTTTTTGCCGGACATTGCCAAGCCGCCAAGAAAAAGCGATGGAAAAATTGCTAAAAGGGCGCAAACACGGCAAAAGAGTGGCAAGAAACTGCATTCTAGTCATGGCAGCCACGCAAAATTGCCGTAGCTGCCGGCCATTTTTTACCGAATCGCCGCGACCTGGCCGTTCTATGCGCGTTACGAAGCGCAAAAACCGCTGGAATCAGAAGGTTGGCGGTGTGCAGGCGCTGATGACCTCACACGGCACGGGACCGACGCAACGGAAACGATGCGGCCTGCGGCTTTCGAAATAATAGGCGTCGCCCGGCCCGAGCACCCGCCTCTCCTCGTCGACCGTCACTTCCAGCCGCCCGGAGAGAATGATTCCTCCTTCCTCGCCATCGTGAACGAGCGGAACCTTGCCGGTATCGGCGCCCGGCTGGTAACATTCCTTGAGGATTTGCAGGCTGCGACCGAAGACATTCTCGCCCACCTGCCGGAAGGATATCGGCCCCTTGCCGATTTCAACCAGTTCATCCGCCCGATAAAAAGCCTTGCGGCTCGTCTCCGGCTCGAAAGCGAAAAACTCCGCAAGGCCGATCGGTATGCCGTCAAGAATCCGCTTCAGCGCGCCGACGGAAGGGTTCGAGGTGTTGGATTCGATCAGCGAAATAGTCGAATTGGTGACACCGGCACGCCTTGCCAGTTCCCGTTGCGAAATATTGTGGCGCAGCCGCAAATGGCGCAAACGCCCGCCTATATCCACCGACATGCCTGAGCCCCCGTTGCCCTTGTTCGAAATATCGAAAACTCGAGTTCAGGCCTATAGCATTTTCAATGACTTGGCCACAGAGAGAAAAGGGCTTGTTCAGTCGCGAAAATAGCATTCAATCACCGGCAACGAACAGGAGACCACCATGGACAACCCGAGCCGATCCAATTCCACCTCGCTTGACAGCTACTGGATGCCGTTTACCGCCAACCGGCAGTTCAAGGCCAATCCCCGCCTGCTGACGAGCGCCGAAGGCATGTATTACACCAGCAATGATGGTCGCCAGGTTCTCGACGGCACGGCCGGCCTCTGGTGCGTCAATGCCGGCCACGGCCGCCAGCAGATCGCGTCTGCCGTCAAACACCAGCTTTCGACAATGGATTACGCGCCCTCCTTCCAGATGGGCCACCCGGTTGCCTTTGAATTCGCCGAGCGGTTGGCGGAGATTGCGCCCGGCCCGGAAGGTGCAAAACTCGACCGTGTCTTCTATACGGGCTCCGGGTCGGAATCGGTCGATACGGCGCTGAAGATCGCCATCGCCTATCAGCGCGCCATCGGCCAGGGCACCCGCAGCCGGTTGATCGGTCGTGAGCGCGGTTATCATGGCGTCGGTTTCGGCGGCATCTCCGTGGGCGGCCTCGTCAACAACCGTCGTGTTTTCCCGCAAATCCCCGCAGACCACCTGCGTCACACCCATGATCCGGCGAAGAACAGCTTCGTGAAGGGCCAGCCCGAGCACGGCGCCGAGCTTGCGGACGACCTGGAACGTCTGGTCGCCCTGCATGGCGCGGAAACCATCGCCGCCTGCATCGTCGAACCGGTCGCCGGCTCCACCGGCGTGCTGGTGCCGCCGAAGGGTTATCTGGAGCGGCTGCGCGCCATCTGCGACAAGCACGGCATCCTCTTGATCTTCGATGAGGTCATCACCGGTTTCGGCCGCATGGGCTCCACCTTCGCCACCAACTATTTTGGCGTTACGCCCGATATCGTCACCACCGCCAAGGGGCTGACCAACGGCGCGATCCCGATGGGCGCGGTCTTCACCAGCCGCAAGGTGCACGATGCGCTGATGCATGGGCCGGAAAACCAGATCGAGCTGTTCCACGGCTATACCTATTCCGGCCACCCCGTCGCCTGCGCCGCCGGTATCGCGACGCTCGACATCTATCGCGATGAGGGCCTTTTCACCCGCGCGGCCGAATTGCAGGATGTCTGGCACGACGCCATCCATTCCCTGAAGGGCCTGCCGAATGTCATCGACATCCGCACCATCGGCTTCATCGCCGGCATCGAGCTGCAATCGCGCGACGGTGCTGCCGGCGCACGCGCTTATGATGTCTTCGTGGATTGCTTCGAGCGCGGCCTGCTCATTCGCGTTACCGGCGACATCATCGCCCTTTCGCCGCCGCTGATCGCCGAAAAATCCCATTTCGACGATATTGTTTCGATCCTCGGCGACGCCCTGAAACGCGCGCAATAAAAGTACAAATTTCTAATATAGAAAGGGCTGCAATACAAAATGCAGCCTTTTTTGCATTTATCGAGCCTTCAGCGAAAATAGAACATTTATTAAGCATGTTCTATTATGTTCACAAAGTATAACAATTGCGTGGGAACGCTCATATGGCCTCGATTCAAAAAAAGATAATATTGGCAGGCATTGCAATCTTTTCCATCACCGGCAGCGCCGCGGGTGTCGGCATATGGGCGGCGGAGACGCTCAACCGTAACAGCGAATATGTGGCGCTTTCGGCGGACGTGCTTCGCAACCACATGCAGGCGGACATGATGCATGACGCGCTGCGGTCAGACGTGCTTGCCGCCATTCTTTCCGCCGATGCCAGAATGGACCTCGACCTCAAGGCCGTTAAGGCCGATCTTGCCGAACACGAAGCCAGTTTTCGCGAAGTGATCGAGGCAAACAAGTCACTGTCATCAGGCACGAATGTCAAAGCCGTCATAGACGGCGTCGAAAAGCCGCTTCTCGCCTATATGGATGCCGCCAACGCGGTGGTCGGACTTGCCGAATCCAGCCCCGAAGAGGCCATCAAGCTGATGCCGGAATTCATGCAGCAATTCTCCGCGCTTGAAAAAGCGATGGAAGCGGCTGGCGACCAGATTCAGGCGCTTTCCGACACTGCATCGGCCGAAAGTGAAAAGACCAAGGCGGCAATCAACCTCGCCTTACAGGGACTTCTGGTTCTGGCGGCGCTTTTCTCCACCGGGCTTTTTCTGCTCACCCGCAAATCGATTATCCGTCCCATCCTGCAATTGTCGAAAAACATGGAGACCCTGGCGGGCGGCGATACGTCTCAACCGCCCTCAGGCACGGACCGCAAGGACGAGATCGGCTCCATGTCCAGCGCTGTCGAGATTTTCCGACAGGCCGCCATCGCCAACCGGGTACTAGAGGAGCAGGCAGCGGCGGCCCGCAGACAGGCGGAAGCCGATCAGGAAGCGACGCGGCGGCAGGCGGAAGAAGACGCTTCAGAAAGGCTGCGCATCGCAACCTCCGGCCTTGCGGCCGGCCTCAAGCGGCTCGCCTCCGGTGATCTGGCCTTCCAGTTGAATGACGCCTTCGCCCCACAATTCGAGGCCCTGCGTCATGATTTCAACACCTCGGTCCGGCAATTGGCCGAGACCCTTTTTGCCATTTCCGACGGGATAGGCACAATCGACGGCAGCAGCCGGGAAATCGCCGCAGGTGCCGGCGATCTTTCCCGCCGCACCGAAAATCAAGCCGCCTCCCTTGAGCAGACGGCAGCGGCGCTCGATGAAATCACCGTCAATGTCTCGAATGCCAACAAGCGGGCCGCAGAAGCGCGACTCGCTGCCACCGATGCCAACCATAGCGCCCTGAAATCGGTGGAGGTGGTAAGCCATGCCGAGGAAGCGATGCGCCGTATCGAGGCCTCGTCGCGGCAGATCACCGGCATCATCGGCGTCATTGACGAAATCGCCTTCCAGACCAATCTTCTGGCGCTGAATGCCGGGGTTGAGGCTGCCCGCGCCGGCGAGAGCGGCAAGGGCTTTGCGGTTGTTGCACAGGAGGTGCGCGATCTCGCCCAGCGCTCGGCAAAGGCCGCAAGCGAAATCCGTGACCATATCCGGCAATCGTCCGTGGAGGTCGAGAGCGGCGTGAAGCTGGTTCTCGATACCGGCACAGCACTGAAGGATATCAGTGAACGCATCGCCGGCATCGACCGCCATATGAATGCCATCGCCACATCGGCCACCGAGCAATCAACCGGTCTGTCCGAAATCAACGCGGCGGTGAACTCCATGGATCACGCCACCCAGCAAAATGCGGCCATGGTGGAGCAATCCACCGCCGCGTCAGCCACGCTTGCCTCGGAAACAGCAAAGTTGCGTGCCCTGGTGTCGCGCTTCCGCCTGGAAATGGAAACGGCCAGCAGTCAGGATCAGCCACGCCGAGTAGCTTGATGTCTGCGACGAGGCGCGGATATCTCCGCCAGATGCCGGAAATCAGCCAGCACGCACCCACGGCGAGCCTCCGCCGTGGGTGGAACTCCAGCGATCAATAAGTCTGCATCGGTTGCGAGAGGCCGTCGCCGATCACGCCGTTACCATATTGCGCCACCGGCACACCTTCCTGGCCGATCGGCACGCCCTGCTGTGCGGGGCCGAGCGCCGTCACCACGATCGGCGTACCATCGGGCACACGGTTGTAAAGGTCGATGATATCCTGGTTGAGCAGGCGCACGCAGCCGGAGGATACCGACTTGCCGATGGTCCACCATTCCGGCGAGCCATGCAGGCGGTAGATCGTGTCCTTGCCATCCTTGAAGATATAGAGCGCGCGTGCGCCGAGCGGGTTCTTGAGACCCGGCTCCATGCCGCCATTGCGGCTGCTATAGGGTTCCAGTTCCGGCTGGCGCGCAATCATCTCATCGGGCGGCGTCCAGCGCGGCCATTGCCGCTTGTACTGAATGACGCCGCGACCGGCCCATTCAAAGCCCGCGCGGCCGAGGCCGACGCCATAACGCATGGCCTGATTGTTCTCATAGGTGAGATAGAGGAAATGATTGGCTGTATCGACGACGATGACGCCGGGGCGTTCACCCGTCGGGTTCGCCACCATCTGCCGCAGGAACTGACGCGGAATCCGCTTGTAGGGGATTTCCGGCAGCGGGAACTGCTCGTCCGGCTTGGGGCCGTACATCAGGGCATACATCGGGTCGTCCGCCGGTGCTGCAGGCCGGGCGGCCTCACGCGCAGTTGTGTTGCAGCCCGCAAGGCCGGCAAGCGCCAGTCCACCTGCTCCAAGCAGGAAACCCCGCCGGGTCGTCGTCGTCTCGTTCAATTGAAAAACCTCATTTACGTCATCTCACGCCGGCAAAGGGATCCGCCAGCGCCGCCTCTGGGCGGCTGATAGGGTACTTCGTGCCGGAAACCTGCGATGCCATGGCCTTGGCGCCGTTCGATTTCAAAATGGCCCGGAAGCTCGGATGCATGCCGCCGTCTACATACGCGCTGAGCGGGCTGGAAGTTCCCTCACTCATGGCGGCGGTAAATTTTTGTTGCTCTTCGGCCAGTTTCGACGCCACCAGCGGATCCTGCTGGTTGATGGCCGGCGGGCAAGCCGCCAGCGGATCGGCAGGTTCGCCTTCGGCAAATTCACTGTTGAAGACATAACGACGGCCGCAGACGGAAACCTTGGGCTGCCGGCGCGTCACCTCGAAATAGTCATAGCCTTCCTTCAGCGTCTTCCAGAACGGCATATTGGGGTCGTCCCGATGCGCCACCATATTCCGGGCGCTCATGCGGAAGGGATAGGCCTGTACCTGAAAGCGGTCCTGCCCGCCCTGAAGTGCCCGCGCCACGATGGCGTAGATCTCGCCGACCTGCTGGTCGGTCATGGCGTAACAGCCGGAAGAGGAGCAGGCGCCATGCACCATCAACGCCTCACCGGTGTAACCGAGCGCCGATTCCAGCCGGTTGGGATAACCGAGATTGAAGGAGACATAATATTGTGAGTTCGGGTTCAACATGCCGGCCGAGACATGATAAAACCCTTCCGGTGCCTGCCGGTCGCCCGTCTTCATCTTAGGGCCCAGCTTTCCGGACCAGCGGCACATGGGATAGGCCTTGAGCAAGGCGTAGTTTCCGGTCTTGTCGACCTTCCAGACCTCAAGCTCGCTTTCCTGCTTGAAAATGCGAACGAGAACCGGGCTTTCCGGGCGCATGCTCTTGGCCGACATCTGCGCCATCATCTTGGACGACAGTTTCGGCGGGTCTTTCTTGACGCTGTCCAGCCCCATGGAAGTGCACGCGGCAAGGCCGCCACCGATCGCAACGATCGCGGCCATTCTTGCCCCTGCCCTTACCTTCTGCCGCAACCCCGCAACCGCGAAATCCAGCAATGCCTGCATGCCCATGGATCGTTCTGCCCGCCTGATTTGCCCGCCTTTCCGGCAGACGCTTAACTATCGAAGGTGGCCACATCACGGCAACCTCGCCCATGGACAAAGTCTCGTGAACAGACGTTACCCATTCGTTAATCATAAGGACACAAGCCCGTGATGGGGTGGCCAATGAAAGTGCGAGCCGCGATTATCGCAGCAGCCCCTGGCCGCCATCGATCCATACCGGCGTGCCGGTAATGTGGCGGGACGCATCCGACGCCAGGAAACCGATCAGCGCGGCGACATCGTCGCTCGTCCCGGCCACGCCGCCGGTTACCGGAATATCCCCAGCCAGAAAACGAACTGGAACCTCCGTTTTTTCCCGCTCGCGTATATCGGTATTTTCATCGATTGCCGTTTCGATTTCGCCCGGACACACCGCATTGACGCGGATACGGTGACGCCCCAGCTCCAGCGCCAGTTGTTGCGCCATGGCGAATTGCCCGGCCTTCGTCACGGAATAGGCCGTGGCACCGGGCGAGGTGAAGGTACGGGTGCCATTGATCGACGAAACGATGACGACGGACCCGCCACCGGCCGCTTTCAGATGCGGCACGCTGACGTGGACGGTGAGATAGGTGCCGCGCAGGTTGATGCGGATCGTATCGTCCCATTCGGACGGTTTCAGCTCATCGATGGGCGCCCAGACGCCGTTGACGCCGGCATTAGCCACCACGACATCAAGCCGGCCGAAATTCTCGACCAGCGCTGCGACCGCGTGACGCATCGCCGCTTCATCCGCCACATCGGCGACGAGCACCTTCGAAGAACCGGATGCGGCGCCGATTTCCCGGGCGACATCGTTCAATTCCGATTCGGTGCGGCCCAACAGACCGACCGCGAAACCCTGCGCCGACAGATGACGAGCGGCGGCGCGCCCAATGCCGGAGCCAGCGCCGGTTACCAGAGCAACTTTGCGAACGGTCAATGTCATTGCCCTCCTTTTCGGGAAGCAATGGACGTGACCGTCGCCGAGATGGGATCACTCGCCGGAAAGCTGTCCTCCAGCCCCTCTTCCAACTCTTCCTCCAGAATGTCGCGATCCTTCGATGTAAGGGCGCTCGCCTGTCCGTGCGGAGCTTCATCCTGCGCCGTACCTAGAGCGGAAAATTGCGAAGGCGCATCTGCCCCATGGCGCGTTCCGAACGCGGTCAGTTGCACCATCACCGCGCTCGCCCGTTTGATGGCCTCGGCATCGTCGATCCCTTCAAGACCGTCGGCGAGGCGAACCGAGACCTGATCGCCGTCGTTGCCGACGAACTCGATTGAGATAACCCCGTTATTGCGTTTTACATAGGTCGTCGAAAGTTGCATGACATGCCCTCCGGCTTGGAAAGCACCGGTACGAGTCCGATGCTGGAAAACGGTTAGAACCTGAATTCCAAACGACGGCAGAGCGGAAGGGTTCCAGATGAATCAGGCCTTTGGCCCGGAAATCCCGGAGAGTTTTTTCCTGCGCGATGCGCTGGATGTGGCCCGCGCCCTCATTGGCGCGGAGTTCCGCATCGGCAATACCGGCGGCATCATCGTGGAGACCGAAGCCTATCATCCGGACGACCCGGCATCCCACAGTTTTAACGGGCAGACCCCGCGCAACAGGGCAATGTTCGGCCCGGCCGGCCGTCTTTATGTCTACCGGTCCTATGGTATTCACTGGTGCGCCAACTTTGTCTGCGCCCCGGGTTCCGCCGTGCTTCTGCGCGCCATCGAACCCCTGACCGGCATAGACATGATGAAACTGCGACGGGGAACTGACAAGCAAAAACTTCTCTGCTCAGGCCCGGGCAGGCTCTGTCAGGCGCTGGCGATTACGGGGGAGATGGACGGCGCGCCACTGAACGCAGCGCCGTTTTTGCTGCGGTTGCCGAAAGAAGCCGCAGCCGTCACCAGCGGCAGACGAATCGGCATCAGCCGCGCGACGGAATATCCGTGGCGCTTCGGCCTAAAGGGCTCGGCTTTCGTCAGCAAGAAATTCGAGAACGGAGAGACCTGACAGGCGCGAGCACCTTCGGCGGCCCGTCATTTTCGTCGGGATTGGGTGTCGGCACCTCGTCCGGCAACCGGTCGGGTTCCGGTTCTTCCACCGGCGGGATATCCGGCTGCGGCGGCACGGGCATCGGCGGTTCGGGATAGGGTTCGACGGGAACGGCTGGCATCGCGGCCTCCTGATAAACACGCTTGGCCACGATGGGCACAAGCTGCGTTTTTATCTCGTGCGACAGCGCCTTTGCGCTGTCGTCAATCAGGCGGCGCAACACCCAATTCGCCCACCGGTCAAATGCCGGTCAGGTCCTTTCGGTCCGGTTGCGCCGCCCTGCGGGTCGTACAGGAAAACGCGGGCACGGCCTGTCCGTTCCGTTTTTGAGGAAGGTTTTTGAAATGGCTCAGGCGAAACCGAGCGCGCTGCGGGAAATATCGCGATTTTCGCAATAGTCGCGGGAATGGGCCTCGTGACCATGCTCGCGAGCGGTCGAACGGTTTAGTTCCGGGCTCGGAACGTTGAGCAGCGCATCGGCATAGGTGCCGGTCGCCTCGACATCATCGATCACGGTCTGCTGCTGCGGTTTTAAAAATTCAAACATCCGTCCACCTCCTTAGACACGTCCCCTCAACGCGCCGGCCCGGGTCCTGTTCCATAACGCCCGTGACTGTTCCGATTATACATGAGACGGCGCGGACGTATAGATGACGAAAGGCGAACGTTATCAACTGACGTTCACAAAATGGAGTGGAATCAGTGAGCTATGGCGACAAGTTCAGGCAGGGCCGACGGATTCCCGCAAGATGAGCTCGACCGGCCACAATTCCTGAACCTCGCGGACGGGACGGCCGCCGATGATCTGCAAAAGCAGGTCCGTCACCCGCATGCCCGCCATGCGCATGGGCGAGCGGGTGGTGGAAAGCGGCGGCATCATGCTTTCCGGCGTAAGATAAGGAAACACGTCGTCATGGGCGATGACGGAGACATCCCTGCCGATCGTCAGCCCCATCTGCGTCGCGGCGCGATAGACACCCTGCGCCGTCATCATCGCACCCGCCACAAAGGCCGTCGGGCGCGGCGTCTGTTCCAGCAGCGAGCGGGCGAAACGAAAGGCCGTCTCCTCGCTGAAGTGCTCATTCATCATGAAACGCGGATCCGGCGTAATGCCGTGCGTGGCCAGCGCCTCGCGAAAACCCTGCTCGCGGTCCTGCACGAAGGTGCGGCCAACCGGACCATTGATAAGGGCGATGCGCCTGTGTCCGCGCTCCAGAAAATGAATCGTCGGACGATAGGTCACATCGTGGTTGTCGATATCGAGCCAGGCATGTTCGAAAGGCGTCTTTGAGCGGCCATGCACGATGAAGGGCACACCCAGCCGGTTGAGCAGCGCGATGCGTTCATCTTCCGGACGCGGCGAATGCACGATGATGCCATCCACCCGGCCGCTCGCCGCCAGCCGGCTGAAAATCGCCAGTTCCTCATCGAGATTATTGTCGACGGTAACGCTGACGAGAATATCGGTCTCCTCCCGTTCCAGACGCGTCGCCATGCCGCCCATGAATTCGGAGAAGAAGTGCCCGCCGCCCGAACGGCCCATGACGACACCGATGGCGCCCGCCCTGCCCGTCGCCAGCCTGACAGCATTGGCATTCGGCCGGTAGCCGTATTTCAGCGCAGCCTCCATCACCCGCTGGCGCGTTTCCTCGCGCACCTCGGGGTAGCCGCCCAGCGCCCGGCTGACGGTGGTGGGCGAGAGCCCGACTTTCTCTGCGAATTCCTTGAGCTTCATAATTTTTTGCCAATTTGCCCCTGCATGCGTCGCCGCCGCGGATTTTTCAAGCCGACAAAAATTGAAAACGATTTCAATTTTCCTCCACCTGAAACCTTACAGTTGATCATTCCCAAAGGCAAACGCCGAAAAATTGCAGGCGAAAGCGGCCGATTTCCGGGAGATTAGAAAGAGTATTGACAGATTGCTCGGCTTTTGAGAGCCTCGCGTCGGTCAAAAGCGCTTTCAATTTTGAGGACAATCGGAAGCGTCAACGGAGGAGTTTGACAATGAATATTTCCATGAAGACTTTGTTCCTGTGCGGAGCGGCGTTTTCCGCCGCCGTCTCAGCTGAGGCGGCCGAGCTTTCCATCGCCGCCAATTCGACAGGCAAGAACGTCGCGTTCTTCCGCGAACGGATCGCCGCCTTCGAAAAAGAGACCGGTCACAAGGTCAATCTCGTCACCATGCCGTCATCGTCCAGCGAACAGTTCAGCCAGTACCGGCTGTGGCTTGCCGCCGGCAACAAGGATGTCGACGTCTACCAGACGGACGTGATCTGGGCGCCGCAGCTGGCCGACCAGTTCGTGGATTTGACCGCAGCGACGAAGGATGTCATCGGCGATCATTTCCCTTCCATCGTCGCCTCGCAGACGGTTGACGGCAAGCTCGTCGCCATGCCGATGTTCACCGACGCGCCGGCGCTTTTCTATCGCAAGGACCTTCTGGAAAAATATGGCAAGCAGCCGCCGAAGACCTGGAAGGAACTGAGCGAGACCGCCAAGGAAATCCAGGACAAGGAGCGCGAGGCAGGCCAGAAGGACCTCTGGGGCTTCGTTTTCCAGGGCAGCGCCTATGAAGGCCTGACCTGCAACGCGCTGGAATGGATCGCTTCCGCAGGCGGCGGCCATATTGTCGAGACCAACGGCGATATCTCCGTCAACAATGAGAAGGCCGCAGCCGCCATCGAAACCGCCAAGGGCTGGGTCGGCACCATCGCGCCGCAGGGCGTGCTCGCTTATAAGGAAGAGGAAGCGCGCGGCGTCTGGCAGACCGGCAATTCCGTCTTCATGCGCAACTGGCCCTATGCCTATGCACTGGGTAATGGCGACGACAGCGCCATCAAGGGCAAGTTCGGCGTCACCCCGCTACCAGCGGGCGCGGAAGGCGAAGCCCCTGCCTCGACACTCGGCGGCTGGAACCTCGCCGTTTCGAAATATTCCGACGATCAGGAAGCGGCCATTCAGCTCGTGAAATTCCTGGCATCAAAAGACACCCAGAAGATGCGCGCGATTCAGCTCTCCAACATGCCGACTATCGCATCCCTTTACGACGACAAGGACGTCGCTGCCGCGCAGCCCTTCATGCCGACATGGAAGCCGATCTTCCAGACCGCCGTTCCGCGTCCTTCCGCCTCGGCCAAGGTGAAATATAACGAGGTTTCCGCCAAGTTCTGGGGCGCCGTGCACAACACGCTCTCCGGCAACGGCACGGCAGCGGAAAATCTCGAACTTCTCGAGGTTGAACTGACCGATCTCAAAGGCAACGGCTGGTAATCCGGCCCGCGCGGGAGGCGGTCTTGACTGATCGTCTCCCGCGCCCCAACCGCGAGATATCCCCATGAACGACATCGCCCTTCAAAGACCGGTCGCGGCATCCGACGCCGACACCGGCTCTGACCTGCAGTCGGAAAGACTGAAATCCGCCTGGCTGTTTCTTGCCCCTACATTTATGGTGCTGTCGCTGGTGGCGGGCTGGCCGCTGGTGCGCACCGTGTGGTTCAGCCTCACCGACGCCTCGCTTACCAATCTCGACGGGGCGCAGTTCGTCGGCCTCAAGAACTACCTCACCTGGATCACGCTCAGCAGCGGCCGCACCATCTATCGCGGCCTACTTGCCGATCCCGCATGGTGGGGCGCGGTTCTCAACACGCTCAAATTCACCATCCTTTCCGTCAGCTTCGAAACCGTGCTCGGCCTCATCGTCGCGCTGGTGCTGAATGCCGAATTCAAGGGACGCGGCCTCGTGCGTGCCGCAATCCTCGTGCCCTGGGCCATTCCCACCATCGTTTCGGCGCAGATGTGGGCGTGGATGCTGAACGACCAGTTCGGCATATTGAACGACCTGTTCCTCAATCTCGGGCTGATCTCCAACAAGATCGCCTGGACGGCCAATCCCGAGACCGCGATGATCGCCGTCCTGATCGTCGATATCTGGAAGACCACGCCTTTCATGGCGCTGCTCATCCTCGCCGGTCTACAGATGGTGCCGAAGGACATGTATGAGGCGGCAAAGGTGGATGGCATTCATCCCATCAAGGTGTTCTTCCGCGTCACTTTGCCGATGATCCGCCCGGCCCTCATGGTCGCCGTCATCTTCCGCATGCTGGATGCGATGCGCGTCTTCGATCTCATCTATATCCTGACGCCCAACAACGCCCAGACCCGCACCATGTCGGTGCTGGCGCGTGAGAACCTGTTCGATTTCGACAAGTTCTCCTATGGCGCCGCCGCCTCCACCATGCTGTTCCTCATCATCGCCTCGATCACGGTCATCTATATGTGGCTCGGGCGCGTCAACACCGATGGAGCCGCGCGATGACCCTGCCAAGCATCCTGAAAACCACCGCTTTTTATGCGCTGGTCGCCATCATCATGGTGATTTCGGTATTCCCGTTTTATTACGCGATCCTGACGAGCCTGAAATCCGGTTCGGCGCTGTTCCAGGTCAATTATTGGCCGCGTGACTTCTCGCTGACCAATTACAGCTTCGTCATCGGCAACGGCACGTTTCTGCGCAATCTTGGCAATTCGCTGTTCGTTGCATCTTCGGTCGTCGTGCTATCGCTGTTTCTTGCGGTAACGGCCTCCTATGCTCTCGCCCGCGTCCGCTTCCGTGGCCGCGCGCTGCTGCTGCTCACCATCCTGTCGGTTTCGATGTTCCCGCAGATCGCCGTGCTCGCCGGCCTGTTCGAACTGATCCGCTGGGCTGGAATCTTCAACACGCCGCTGGCGCTGATCTTTTCCTACATGATCTTCACCCTGCCCTTCACGGTCTGGGTGCTGACGACCTTCATGCGCGACCTGCCGATCGAGATCGAGGAAGCGGCGATTGTCGATGGTGCAACGCCATGGGTCATCATCACCCAGGTGTTCATGCCGCTGATGTGGCCGGCACTCGTCACCACAGGGCTTCTCGCCTTCATCGCGGCGTGGAATGAGTTCCTCTTCGCGCTCACTTTCACCTCATCGAACGAGCAGCGCACGGTGCCTGTCGCCATCGCGCTTTTGTCGGGCGGCTCGCAGTTCGAAATTCCATGGGGAACGATCATGGCAGCGTCCGTCATCGTCACAGCACCCCTCGTCGTCCTCGTTCTGATCTTCCAGCGACGCATCATCTCCGGCCTCACCGCCGGCGGCGTCAAAGGCTAGGAGAAACCAAATGACCACCATTCAACTGCGCGATCTTCGCAAATCCTTCGGCGCCTTCGATGTCATCAAGGGCATCGACATGGATATCCGCTCCGGCGAATTCATGGTCTTCGTCGGCCCTTCCGGCTGCGGCAAGTCCACGCTGCTGCGCCTCATCTGCGGGCTGGAGGAAATTACCAGTGGCACGCTCTCCTTCGATGGCGAGATGGTGAACCGCCTGCCGCCCGCCAAGCGTGGCGTCGCCATGGTCTTCCAGTCCTATGCGCTTTATCCGCACATGACCGTGTTCGAGAACATGGCCTTCGGAATGAAACTGTCAGGCGCGGACAAGGAACAGCGCAGGAAACGCGTGGAAGCGGCGGCCGAGATGCTGCAGCTCACACCCTATCTGGAACGTCTGCCGAAGCAGCTTTCCGGCGGCCAGCGCCAGCGTGTCGCCATCGGCCGCGCCATCGTGCGCGATCCGAAGGTCTTCCTGTTCGACGAGCCGCTCTCCAACCTCGATGCGGCATTGCGCGTTGCCACGCGTCTGGAAATCGCCAAGCTGCACCGCTCGATGCATGACACGACGATGATCTACGTTACCCACGACCAGGTGGAGGCGATGACACTCGCCGACCGTATCTGCGTTTTGCGGGACGGCAGGGTCGAGCAGATCGGCACGCCGCTGGAGCTTTACGAAAGCCCGGTCAACACCTTCGTCGCCGGCTTCATCGGCTCACCGAAGATGAACTTCCTCACCGGCAAATATGCGGAGGCCGAAGGGGCGAAAACCATCGGCATCCGCCCTGAACACATCACCATCGGCACCGATGGCAGCGGCTGGAGCGGCGAGATCGTGCATTCGGAAATGCTGGGATCGGACAGCTATATCTATGTCGAGATCGGCGCGGGTGAACCCGTCGTCGTTCGTGAAGAGGGCGTGACCGGCCGCACGGCCGGTGAACGCATCACCATCGCGCCGGATGCGACGCAGATACATCGTTTCGACGCAGAGGGCCGGGCGCTTGCCCGCAACCCTGCCCGGGGTGCCGCCTGAACATTCAACTTTCGCCGGGCTCACCCAAGGTCCCGGCTTTCACCGAGGAGCATGACAATGACCATCAACACCGTTGTATGGGGCGAAAATATCCACGAACACATCAATGAGACGGTGCGTTCGATCTATCCGAACGGCATGCACAACACCATTGCCGACGCGCTGAACCAGAATCCTGAGATCGACGCCACGACCGCCACGCTGCAGGAGCCGGAACATGGCCTTTCGCAGGAGCGCCTCGACAAGACCGACGTGCTGGTCTGGTGGGGCCACAAGGACCATGGTGCGGTGCAGGACGAGATCGTCGAGCGTGTTGCCAAACGCGTCTGGGAAGGCATGGGCCTCATCGTCCTGCATTCCGGCCACTTCTCCAAGCCGTTCAAGCGCCTGATGGGCACGCCTTGCGCGCTTAAATGGCGTGAGGCGGGCGAGCGTGAACGCCTGTGGACCATCAATCCGCGCCACCCGATTGCAGCCGGCCTGCCCGAGCATTTCGAGCTGGAAAACGAGGAAATGTATGGCGAGCAGTTTTCCGTGCCGGAGCCGCTGGAAACCGTCTTCATCTCCTGGTTCCAGGGCGGCGAAGTCTTCCGGTCCGGTCTTACCTGGCGCCGTGGTGCAGGCAATATCTTCTATTTCCGCCCCGGCCACGAGACCTATCCCACCTATCACGACGCCAATGTGCAGAAGGTCATCAGCAACTCGGTGAAATGGGCCTATAATCCCGTTGGCGCACTGAAAAGCATTCACGACGCCCCCAATGTTCCCGTCGACAAGGCTCTGGAGCCAATCGAAGAACGCGGCCCCAAGCTGCACAAGGCAGGCGAAGCAGGTTACAGGTAAAAAGCCATGAGACTTCTCATTCTCGGAACCGGCGGCATGGCCAACAACCATGCCACCTATTTCTCGCAAATCCCCGGCGTCGAACTGGTCGCGGCAGTGGATGTGGACGATGTGGTGGTGCGGGGCTTTGCGCTGCGCCACAATATCCCGCTCTCCTTCACCTCACTGGATGACGCCATTGCCTGGGGTGAATTCGATGCGGCGGCGAATGTCACGCCGGACGCGATCCACCACCCCACCAGCCTTAAACTGCTGGCGGCCGGCAAACATGTCTTCTGCGAAAAGCCGCTGGCGGAAAACTACGCCAAGGCCGCCGAAATGGCCGATGCCGCCGAAAAGGCCGGCCTCATTGCCATGGTCAACCTCACCTATCGCAACGTTGCCCCCTTGCAGGCGGCGCGTGAGATGGTGCTGGCAGGCAAGATCGGCAAGGTGCGGCATCTGGAAGCCTCCTATCTCCAGAGCTGGCTCGTTTCCAAGGCCTGGGGCGACTGGATGACGGAGAGCAAGTGGCTGTGGCGGCTTTCCACCAAGCATGGCTCAAACGGCGTGCTTGGTGATGTCGGCATCCACATTCTCGACTTCGCCTCCTATGGCGCGGGCAGCGATGTGGAACGCATCTTCACGCGGCTGAAGACCTTCGACAAATATGAAGGCAACAAAATTGGCGTCTACGACCTCGACGCCAATGACAGCTTCACCATGACCGCCGAGCTTGAAAACGGTGCCATGGGCGTCATCCATGCCAGCCGCTGGGCGACGGGTCACTTGAACGAACTTCGTCTGCGTATCCATGGCGACAAGGGAGCATTGGAAGTGATCCACACCCCGGATTATTCCAGCCTGCGCGCCTGCATCGGCGAGGATGTGGAAAAGGCGATATGGAAGACCATCGATGTCGACCCGGTGCCGACGAATTACGAAAAATTCGCCAGGGCCGTCATGGAAGGCGGCCCCGCCGATCCGGATTTCCGTCATGCCGCCAATCTGCAGAAGGTGCTCGATCTGTCGATCATTGCGGATCGGGAACGGCGCGAGCTGGCCGTTTCGGCTTGATTTGCGAAAGTGCGGCGGCACAAACCGCCGCATGGATTGCTGCAAAGGGCGCTCCTCGCTCTCCGTCAGCGAGGACTTGATCCGGGGTCCAGCCACGGCGCAGACGCGCCTTGGCTGGATGCCGGATCAGGTCCGTCATGACGGAGGGAACTTATAACTCCCTCAAACCCCGCGCTTATTCCCCCACAACAGCACATGCAGCTGCGGCAGCACCCGGGCGGAAAACCAGCGGTCTTCGCTCACCTTGTCCACCAGCCACAACATCCGGTCCATCACCCCGTCGATATCCACCCGCGCATCGTCGTCATCCGGCGGCGGCGGAGTATGGTTGCCGGGCTGGAGATAGACAGGCAAATGCGGGAAACGCGCGGATGCCGCCTTGGCATAGGCATAATCCGCATCGTCGAACACCACGATCTTTAGCGCCACCTGCGGTTCGTCGCCGGCGGCGGCAAGACAGTCTTCGAAGGCCTGCCAGTCCGTTTCCATGCCGCTCGATGGCGGCTTGGGGCTCAGCACCAGATGGTCGAGATCGGCAAACCAGTCTTTCGCGATGCTGCCCTGCGTTTCCAGCGCGAAACGATACCCCTCGCCCTGCCCCTTCGCGATCAAGGCCCCGAGCGGTTGAATGGCCGGATTGCCGCCTGAAAGCGAAACCGTCAGCGGCACGCCGCCGGAAAGCCGCCGCACCTCCTGCCAGATCGCCTCGACAGGCATTGGCTTCCATGTATCGCGGTACTCGCTTTCAACGGCATGCAGCGTATCGCACCAGGAACAACGATAGTCGCAGCCGCCGGTACGCACGAAAACGGTCGGCAGACCGATCAGCAGGCCTTCGCCCTGAATGGTCGGGCCGAAGATTTCGCTGATGCGGATCGTGGTCTCCTTGGCTGCAATCTTGTGTGCAACCGCCGTCATGGCCGGTATTCCGCCCAGGTCTTGGCGGTTTCGCTGACGCGCACGGCGCTGGTTTCCGGCAGGCGGCCCTTGCACCAGTCATAAAAATGCTTCGCCAGGCATTCCGCCGTCACCCGGTCATGGCCGAGAACGTCGTTCAGGTGGCGATGGTCGAAATGATCGTCGATATAGCGTTTCAGCGGTGCAAGCTCGTGATAGTCGCGCACGAAACCGTGCTCGTTCAACGCTTCGCCCGCAAGCTCGATCTCAACAATGTAATTATGCCCGTGGAGGCGATTGCACTGGTGATCCGACGGCAGGCTTTTCAACTGGTGCGAGGCGGAGAAGTGAAATTCCTTGGTGATGCGGAACATCAGCGCACCTCCTGCGCCGCATAGGCATGGGTGGCCGCCACCCAGAAATCCGGATCCTCATAGTCGGTCGGATCGGTGACGCCCGCCAGATGAAAGGCCTCGCGCCGTTCGACGCAGGTGCCGCAGCGGCCGCAATGGCGCAAACCGCCCTTGTAACAGGACCATGTTTCACCAAACGGCGTGCCGTATTTCTCACCATCGGTCACAATCGTCGCCTTGGAAACGGTGACATAGGGGGCAAAGAGCTTGACGTCAGCATAACCTTCAAGCGCATGCGCCTGCATGGCATTGAAGCTGTCGATGAAGCCCGGCCGGCAATCGGGATAGATGAAGTGATCGCCGCCATGCACGGCAATCGCCACAGCATCCGCCTGCTGCGCGGCAGCCAGCCCGAAAACGATGGTGAGCATGATGGCGTTGCGGTTCGGCACCACTGTGGAGCGCATGGTCTCCTCCGCATAGTGCCCGTCCGGCACCGCAATGTCGTCAGTCAGCGCCGAACCGGTGAGATGGGCGCCGATGGTTCTGATATCGATGACATGATGCGGCACGCCGAGACGCCGCGCGCAATCGGCCGCGTATTCCAGTTCCTTCCTGTGGCGCTGGCCATAATCGAAGGAGACGAGAGCGAGAAGTTCGTGTTCCGCCGCGATTTTATGCGCAAGCGAAACGGAGTCCAATCCGCCGGAGCAGATGACGATGGTTTTCATAACTTGGGATCCCTTGTTTTGACCGGGTGGGCTGCGACCGGATTACGAGGAGCGGCTTTAAACCAAACCGACGGGCTTGTGAAGGGCCTTGCGGAAATCGCGCCAAGCCGCGCCATCACGAAAATGCCCCGCGGCAGCAACAAGACGAAACAATCGGGACATATGCGGGAAACCGGCGCGATCTAGAACGGACTGAAATTTGCTGTTCTTGAAGGGTCTTGCCGATGGCGGCGGCTGATACATTTCTGTTTTCGCTGAGCAATCTCAGCTCTCTCGGCGCCGGCATCCTGATGGTGATGGTGGGCATGCTTTATATCACGCTCACCATTCGCGGACTGATCACCGCCATGCGTCATGGATAAAGTTCTCGACACAAAACGCCACCGGCTTAGGCGTAATCTCACCACAGCGCTCGTTATCGCTTCGGCGGCGCTCGTCGCGGCTGTTGGCATAGCCCCTTTCGTGTTCCTGATCTGGATGGTCAGGACCGTTGCGCGCTGGCTGGGTCTTTTTATCGGCCTATGAAAATCTGATGAACACGCGACGCTCGCCACTAAATGGCTGAGCGGAAAAGGCCCGGCGAACTGGCAGTGCGCCGGGCCTTTTTTCGTTGGCTTTGGGCTCAGCGCAGCAGCGCCTGCGCCTCCTCGATACCAAGTGCCGCCGGCTGGGTGCAGGTCGTCGTCATTTCGATGAAACGGCCCTCCTCCCCGGACTTCAGGATCGAGGTCATCACATCGATGCCGTGCAGGGAGCGCTCCAGCGAGCAACGGGCATCGCGGCCTTCCAGAATAGCGATTGCCATATCGGCAAGGCCCGCCGTGCGATAATTGGCACGCGGGCCATTGGGGCTTTCCTGATTGGCGATGCCGAAAGGATGCGCCCAGTCTTCCAGCGGCTGGATATTTTTGTCCCGCCCGCTCGCTTCCACCACGCCGCCGAAGAAATTCGGGTCAGGCACGTAGATCGAGCCTTCCGTGCCGTAAAGCTCCATATTGGCGTGGCGGTGCGACCAGACATCCCAGCTTGCCGAAAGCGTGATCGTCGCGCCGTTCACGAATTCCAGCAGGGCATGGATATTCGTCGGTGTTTCAACCGGGATGATCTCGCCGTTCAGCGGCTGGCTGGTCACCGTACGGGTCGGATTTGCCATCGAGGTCAGTGCGCCGACGCGCTTCACCGGACCGATGAGGTTGATGAGATTGGCGACGTAATAGGGGCCGAGATCGAGGATCGGCCCGCCGCCCTTCAGGAAGAAGAAGCCCGGGTTCGGGTGCCACATCTCCATGCCGGGGCTCATCACATGGCAGGTGCCGGAAGTGATGCGCCCGACCTTGCCGTCATCGATATATTGCCGGGCAAGCTGATGCGCGCCGCCGAGGAAGGTATCCGGCGCGCAGCCGACGGAGAGGTTCTTCTCCCGGGCGATGCGCCGCAGCTCCTCGCCTTCCTCCAGCGAAAGCACCAGCGGCTTTTCCGAATAGACGTGCTTGCCTGCCTCGAGGGCGGCTTTCGACACCGGAAAATGCGCGGCGGGAATGGTGAGGTTCACCACCACATCGATATCCTTGTTGGCGAGCAGCTCCTCGATGGACTGCGCGACAACACCGAATTCTTCCGCCCTCAGCTCCGCCGCATTGCGGTTGAGATCGGCGCAGGCCAGCACCTTGATGCCCTTGAAGAGCGGTGCCAGCGAAAAGTAAGCAGACGAGATATTGCCGCATCCGATGATGCCGACGCCAAGATCCCTGGCCATGATGCAAACTCCGAAATTGAAACTTAGTAGGTGTTGAAAGATGCGATCGAGCGGGTGATCAGCCGGTCGATATCCTTGGGATTGTCGTGCTCGACCACGAAATGTTTCGTGGCGGATTTCGCCTTCAGCGCCGCGACGAGGCCCTTCCAGTCCACGGTCCCATGGCCGACATCGGCCCAGCCATCCTCGTCCGCATTCTCGCCTGCTGGTGCGATATCCTTCACATGTACCGCAGTAATGCGCTTGCCGTAGCTTTCGATCCAGGCGAGCGGATCGGCATTGCCGCGAATGATCCAGGCGATATCCGCCTCCCATTTCAAATCCGGGCCACCGGCAAAAATCTGCTCCTGTGGGGTGGAACCGTCACCAAGCGTCTTAAACTCGAAATCGTGGTTATGCCAGCCGAAGACCAGCCCGGCATCGACGAAAGGCTTGCCCGCTTCCTGCAGGCGCTTGCCGAAAGCGAACCAGCCTGCGGCATCTGTCGGGCGCTGGTCAGGCATCAGATAAGGGCAATAGATCGCCTCAACACCCAGAACTTTCGCAATGTTCAGCGCCTTTTTCGGGTCGCCCTCAAGAAGATCGAGGCCGAAATGGCCGGTCGGCATGGCAAGGCCATTGGCGTCGAGTTCGGCGCGCAGGCCTTTCAAACCGGCATCATCCAGCGAAGCGTACATCGCGCCATAACCTTCGACATGTTTATAACCCGCCGCCGAAAGCTTCTTCAGAATGTTGGAAAAAGGCTGGAAATTACGGGCGCTGTAAAGCTGGAAACCGAGTTCTGTCATTGTCTCCTCCATAGAGATCTGGGTCTTGGGATTGTGTGGGGGTAAATGGAAGCTGTTCTAGAGCCGGTCCTCGCTTTGTGCGTCGAACAGCGAGGCCATCGTCATGTCGAGGCCGAGGCGCACCTTGGTGCCGGGTGAAAACCGCCTGTGGCCGCCGACACGCACGGACATGGTATGCCCGGCATGTTTCAGCCAGATCAGATTGTCGGCGCCCATCGGTTCCTCGATATCGACAATCGCCTCATGCACTTCACCGCCGACAATATCGGCATCGACGCGCACATGTTCGGGGCGGACACCCAGAACCACGGCACGGCCGGCGGCGACCGGCGTTTCCGCATGATAGCCATCCAGCGCGAAAGTCACGCCATTGGTGGTGAAGACCACCTTGCCGTCCTTTTCGATCAACTCGCCGCGCAGGAAATTCATCGAGGGCGAGCCGATGAAACCGGCGACGAAGAGGTTTCGCGGCTTGTTGTAGATGGTGACGGGATCGGCAAGCTGCTGGATGACGCCGCTTTTCATGATGGCGATGCGGTCCGCCAGCGTCAGCGCCTCGATCTGATCATGCGTCACATAGATCATGGTGTTCTTCAGCGACTGGTGCAGCCGCTTGATTTCGACGCGCAGTTCCGAGCGCAGCTTGGCGTCGAGGTTGGAGAGCGGCTCGTCGAACAGGAAAACATCCACATCCCGCACCAGCGCCCGGCCGATGGCCACACGCTGGCGCTGGCCGCCGGAAAGCTCGGCGGGCTTGCGCTTCAACAGCGGCTCGATCTGGAGGATGCCGGCCGCTCTTTTCACACGCCGGTCGATCTCCTCTTTCGGCACCTTGGCGACCTGCAGGCCGAAGGACAGGTTTTTCTCCACCGTCATCTGCGGATAAAGCGCATAGGACTGGAACACCATGCCGATGCCGCGATCCTTCGGCTCTTCCCAGGTGACGTTGCGGTCCTTGATGAAGATCTGCCCATCTGTCGGCTCCAGAAGACCCGCGATGCAGTTGAGAAGGGTCGACTTTCCGCAGCCGGAAGAACCGAGCAGCACGAGGAATTCGCCGTCGTAAATATCGAGATTGAGGTCTTTCAGCACGGTGACGGCACCGAAGGACAGGGAAAGATCGCGAATGGAAACGCTTTTATTCATATAGCTCAACCTTTTACTGCGCCTGCGGCAATGCCGCGGACGAAAAGTCTGCCGGAGACGAAATAGACGATCAGCGGCACGGCACCCGTGAGAAGGGTTGCGGCCATGTTGACGTTATATTCCTTCACGCCCTGCACGGAGTTGACGATATTATTGAGCTGCACCGTCATCGGGTAATATTCCGGCCGCGTGAACACCACGCCGAACAGGAAGTCGTTCCAGATGCCGGTCACCTGCAGGATCATCGCCACGACGAAGATCGGCAGCGACATGGGCAGCATGATACGGAAATAAATCTGCCAGAAATTGGCACCATCGATACGCGCCGCCTTGAACAGTTCTTCCGGCAGTGAGGCGAAATAATTGCGGAACAGCAGCGTCAGGATCGGCATGCCGAAGATGGTGTGAACGATGACGAGACCGCTCAGCGTGCCGTAAATGCCCAGTTCGCGCAGCACGATGACGATCGGATAGATCATCACCTGATAAGGGATGAAGGCGCCGATGATGAGGATCGAGAAGAACAGTTCCGACCCCTTGAATTTCCAGTTGGCCATGGCGTAACCGCTGATGGAAGCGACGATGATAGAGATCACCACCGAAGGCACGAGAATGCGCACCGAATTCCAAAAGCCGCGCGAAAGCCCGTCGCAGTTGAGGCCTGTGCAGGCATTGGCCCAGGCTTTCACCCATGGCTCGAAGGTGATTTCCACCGGCGGCGCGAAGATGTTGCCCAGACGGATTTCCGGCATGCCCTTGAGCGAGGTAACGACCATCACGTAAAGCGGCAGCAGGTAATAAGCGGCAGCGACGAACAGCGTGCCGTACAGAATGATGTTGCGGCGAGAAAAGGTTTTTCTAGGCTTTTTGCCGCGCGGGCCGGAAAGGTCTTTGGTGACCGCATCGGTGGCGGCGACGACCGTATTTAATGTGCTGATATTAGCCACGCTTCTTGCCTCCGAATTCGAGGTAGGCCCATGGAATGATGATAATCGCGACCGTCAGGAGCATCATTGTCGAGGCGGCGAAGCCCTGCCCCAGGTTCTGTGCCTGGAACATGTAGTCATAGACATATTTCGCCGGCACTTCGGACGCGATGCCCGGCCCGCCGCTGGTCTGCGCCACGACAAGATCGTAGACCTTGACGATACCGCTGGCGATGATGACCAGCGTGGTGATGAAGACCGGCCGCATCATGGGAATGATGATGAGAATATAGGTCTTCCACATCGGAATGCCGTCGACACGCGTCGCCTTCCAGATGTCCTCATCGATACCGCGAAGACCCGCCAGCATCAGGCACATGACGAGCCCCGTGCCCTGCCAGAGTGCCGCGATCAGGATGCCGTAGATAACGATCTGGGAATTATAGAGCGGGTCGAAGGTGAAACTTTCCCAGCCCATCGAGCGAACCACTGACTGGATGCCGAATTCCGGATTCAGCAGCCATTGCCAGACGAGGCCGGTGACGATGAAGGACAGGGCGAAAGGATAGAGGAAAATGGTGCGGAAGGTGTTTTCGAAACGAATTTTCTGATCCATCAGCGCCGCCAGCACGAAACCGATGACGAGGCTGAAAATAAGCGACAACACGCCGTAGATCGCCAGATTCTGGATGGATACGATCCAGCGTGGTGCTGCCCACAAACGCTCATATTGATCGAAACCGATGAAACTCGCGCGCGGCAGAAGCTTTGAATTGGTGAAGGAATAAACCACCGTCCAGATCGTTCCGCCGAGGAAGATCACCATGGCGGTCAGTATCATGGGAATGGAGGCAATCTTGGAATTGAGATTGCGGAAAAGCTGGTTGGGGCGCCCCGAGCGCGCTTGACCTGCCATGTTACCTCCTCCTGTAACGTTACAGTCAACAGTCAGGCAAAAAGCCTCACCGCATGAAACCCCTGCCCGTGCTGATGATTGTTGCACAGGCAGGACGCTGGGAAGGAAAGCGGCGAACCGCTTTCACACCCGGAGAGATCACACTCAGTCCGCTGAACCGATAATGTCCGCGAAGCGCTTCTGCCCGTCTTCCGCTGACATCGAGCCCGCGAAGAATTCCGCCATCAGGTCTTCCTTCTGTTTCTGCGTATCGGCGGAAATCAGCTGGTCGGTGCTGGTGAGGGCATTGCCCTTGGCCAGAATTGCCAGACCCTTTTTCATGCAGTCATTGGCTGCATTCAGATCGACGTCGCCGCGGATCGGCAGCGAGCCTTTCTTCAGGTTAAAGGCCACCTGCGTTTTTGGATCGACGATGGTTGCGGCGAGAACGTCCTGCGCCTTGGTTTTCGCCTCGTCCTTCAAAACAGGGAAATAAAAGGCGTCGCCGCCCGTGGTGAGATATTCACTGAGGCCAAGACCGGGAAGGCAGGAATAATCCGTGCCGGCTTTCTGGTTGGCCAGCTGGAATTCACCCTGCGCCCAGTCACCCATGATCTGGCCGCCGGCCTTGCCGGTGATGACCATGTTGGTGGCCTGGTTCCAGTCCTGAACATTGGTGCCCTTGGCCATGTCGCGCGCCTCGACAGCAGCCGCGAAAATCTTCGCCATCTCGGGCCCGGCTGCCGCCTCGGCATCCTTGTCGCCATAGACCTTCTGATAAAGGTCCTTGCCGCCGATCGAAAGCGTCAGCGTGTCGAACAGGCCGTTGGCCTGCCATGCCTGCCCACCGAGCGCGAGCGGCTGGATGCCGGCCTTTTTCAGCGCCGGTGCCGCTGCAACAAATTCCGTCCAGTTCTTCGGAACCTCGACACCCGCCTTTTTGAAGGCCACATTGGAAAGCCACAGCCATTGCCAGGAATGAATATTCACCGGCGCGCAATAAATCTTGCCGTCGATGGTGCAGCTGTCGAGCAGGCTGGCCGGTTTGATGACGTCTTTCCAGTTGCCCTTTGCGGCAACATCGGAAAGATCACGCATCAGGCCTGCCTGGACGAGTTCTTCGGCCTGCCGGCCGTGGTTGAACTGAGTGGCGCCCATCGGGTCGCCGCCGGTGATGCGGCTGATCATGATCGGCCGGGCCGTGCCGCCCGAACCGGCAATCGCGCCATCCACCCATTTGTTGCCGGTGGCGTCGAAAGCCTTGGCCAATTCGGCGACCGCTGCGGCTTCGCCGCCCGATGTCCACCAATGGGTCACCTCAAGATCGGTGGCCCCGGCGATACCCGCCGGAATCATGACGCTGGCCAGAAAAGCCGCAGAAATAACACGCATTCGCATGAGTCTCCTCCCTCACTGAAACGTTGCAGTTGGAACGTATGCGAAGATTTTTGATTAGGCAACCGCCTAAAATACGAATCTCACAGCGCCGTCAGGGGACATTTCGAACGATTGGGAAATGCGCCGGATAGGTATACGGCACAGGGGATTGCGCTGTGTAATCCACACGCAATGGCAGTCGCTTACAAAACTTCGTGGTGAATAAAACAGGCGAAGAGACCATGAAGCGCTGGCATATTCTTTTGGTCATCGGACTGGCTGGCGTCGCATCGCTTTTATTGGCGACATTTGAGCAGCTTGTACCGGGGCAGCAAGTTTCATTCGGAATGCGCCTGCTGATCCTCATCCAGCCGGCAATACTGACCGTTGCGGCGGTTGCAACCGGTCAGGCTCTGGCCGCAAAACTCGGGCTTGGCGCGCCCTTGGTCGATAGCTGGCTGACGGGCGGCAACCCGCGCGCGGTGCTGGGAACACAGGTGCCGCCCGCACTGGCGGTGGGCATTGCCGTCGGCCTGCTGATGATCGCCTATTCATCGGCGATCCTGCCATCGGTCGCGGATGCGGCCACCATGGCAAAAATGACCGCGTTTAATGTCCCGCTGACGACCCGGATTCTCTATGGCGGAATCACGGAGGAGCTATTGACCCGATGGGGCCTGATGTCGTTTCTCGCCTGGGCGCTCTGGCGCATGACAGGAAGAGGACAGATTCGACCGGTGATTTTGTGGGCCGCCATCCTTATGGAGGCGGCGCTCTTCGCCGCAGGTCATCTGCCGTTTCTGTTTGCGATTGTCGCTCGGCCGCAGGCGGCGCTGATCCTTGCAGTCCTGCTCACCAATTTCATTCCCGGCCTGCTGTTCGGATGGCTGTTCTGGCGTCGGGGGCTGGAAGCGGCGATGCTTTCCCATGCCCTTGCCCATTGCGTGAACGCGCTGATCGCCTGAGCCGAAAAGGCGAGCCGGACAATATCCCTCTCACCTTCTCCAAACCTTCGGTGCTGGCGGCAATTCTATTGCCTTTTATAATCGTCCTCGATGCGGATGACATCATCCTCGCCGATATAGGCTCCGGTCTGGATTTCGACCAGTTCGAGCGGGATCTGACCCTCATTGGCAAGCCGGTGCGGCTGGCCGATCGGGATATAGACCGACTGGTTCTCCGTCAGCAACTTCGTCTCTTCGCCGATCGTCACCGTCGCCGTGCCCTTGACGACGATCCAGTGTTCCGAGCGGTGATAATGTTTCTGGAACGAGATGCGGTGGCCGGGATCGACCGTGATATGGCCCACCCGGTAACGCTCGTCCACATACATGTGCTCGATATAACCCCAGGGGCGATAGACGCGCTTGTGGGTCTGCGTCTGTGGTGCGTGTTCGCCGTCCTTCAGCGTCTCCACCAGACCCTTCACATCCTGCACCCGGTTCTTCGGCACCACCAGAACCGCATCCTTGGTGGCCACCACCACCATGTCCCTGGCGCCAACCACCGTCGTCAGCAATTGCGTCGAATGGATGAGGCAGCCTTCGGAATCGATGAAGACGCCGTTGCCTTCCAGCGCATTGTCGTTGCCGCGCTTGTCGGCAATTTCCCAGATCGCATCCCAGCTGCCGATATCCGACCAGCGGAAATGGCCATGCACCACCGCCATGCGTCTGGTCTTCTCGATCACCGCATAGTCGATGGAGTTTTTCGGGGAAGCCTCGAAGCTTGCCTGATGCAGGCGCACGAAACCGAGGTCGCTTTCATATTGCTCGACTGCCTGTGTCACCGCCGCCAGGATTTCCGGGGCGAAGGCCTTCAGTTCGGCGATCATCACATCGGAGCGGAACAGGAAGTTGCCGGAATTCCAGAGATAACCCTTTTCCAGATAGGAGATCGCCGTCTTCATATCCGGCTTTTCCACGAAGGCATCGACGGTGCTGAGGTCTTTTTCGCCGTCGATCGCCTCGCCCGGCTTGATATAACCGTAGGAGGTGCGCGGTTCGGTCGGCACCAGGCCGAAGACGACGATATTGCCCTGATCGGCGGCTTTTGCGCCGAGTTTCACGGCCTGTGAAAACTTGTCGGCATCGAGCACCACATGATCGGCGGCAAGCGCCAGCACCAGGCATCCGGGCTCGCGGCGCTCGGCCAGCACGGCAGCGGCGGCCATGGCGGCGGCGCTGTCGCGGCGGGCGGGCTCCAGCACCACGGTTGCCGGCAGATCGATCTCTTCGGCCTGGCGGCGTGCGAAGAACCGGAAATCCTCATTGGTGATCACCAGCGGCTCGGCATAAAGGCCCTTGTCGCCCACCCGCTGCAGCGTCTGCTGATAGGTCGAAAGATTGCCGACCAGCGGCTGGAACTGCTTGGGCAACTGATCGCGCGATACCGGCCAAAGCCGCGAACCAGCGCCGCCAGCAAGAAGAACCGGCGTGATCTTTCGAGAGTGTTCCTTCACAACAAAACCTTTCCAACTCTAAAAATTTCCCGGCGCGCCGGACAATATACATATTTCGAAATACCGCCATCATCGGTTCGCGGGCGGATAAGCGCAAGCTCATAAATTCGCCTTGTGAAAGCTTGGTGAACGGACGATGGGGCATTTAGAGGCATGTCGATTGCCTGCGGACCCACCCCGCTAACGCCAGGCGGCGGGCGAGGTTCCACGCGTGACAGGCACGGCAGGCCGCGAAGCGGATGGTGAGCGGGAATTAATCGATTGAATCGGCCGCAAATTTCATCACGCTTAAATTTGCTGCACTGAACAACATTCAAGGCTTGGCAGGCGCGCGAAAAATACAATAACAACGGCGGATATTTTTACACTGTTATCGACACGAAAGCACGCTCAGCCCATGTCCGACACGACCAAACCCGCCAGCACCAGAACATCGGTTACGGATCAGGAAGCCCTGGATTTCCATGCGGAAGGCCGGCCGGGCAAACTGGAAATCACCCCGACCAAACCGATGGCGACGCAGCGGGACCTGTCGCTCGCCTATTCGCCGGGCGTGGCCGTGCCGGTGAAAGCCATCGCCGAAAATCCGGCGACCGCTTACGACTATACCACGCGCGGCAACATGGTTGCGGTCATCTCCAACGGCACCGCCATCCTCGGCCTCGGCAATCTCGGCGCGCTCGCCTCCAAGCCGGTCATGGAAGGCAAGTCGGTCCTTTTCAAGCGCTTCGCCGATGTCGATTCCATCGATCTTGAGGTCGATACCGAAGACGCCGATGAGTTCATCAATTGCGTGCGTTATCTCGGCCCCTCCTTTGGCGGCATCAATCTGGAAGACATCAAGGCGCCGGAATGTTTCATCATCGAAAGCCGCCTGCGCGAGCTGATGGACATTCCCGTTTTCCATGACGATCAGCATGGCACCGCCATCATCGCCGCCGCTGGCCTCATCAACGCCATCGAACTGACGGGCCGCGACTTCAAGACAACGAAGCTCGTCTGCAACGGCGCGGGTGCGGCGGCAATCGCCTGCATGGACCTTATCAAGGCCATGGGGTTCAACCCTGAAAACATTACGCTCTGCGATACCAAGGGCGTGATCTATCAGGGCCGCACCGAAGGCATGAACCAGTGGAAATCCGCCCACGCGGTGAAAACCAACAACCGCACGCTGGCGGAAGCCATGAAGGGCGCTGATGTGGTATTCGGCCTCTCCCAGAAGGGCGCGTTCAGCGAAGAGATGATCCTTTCCATGGCGCCGAAGCCGATCATCTTCGCCATGGCCAATCCGGACCCGGAAATCACCCCCGAGGAAGTATCGCGCATCCGCGACGACGCCATCATGGCGACCGGGCGTTCGGATTACCCGAACCAGGTCAACAACGTCCTCGGCTTCCCCTATATCTTCCGCGGCGCGCTCGATGTCCGCGCCAGCCAGATCAATGACGCGATGAAGATCGCGGCGGCACAGGCGCTGGCCGATCTTGCTCGCGAGGATGTTCCTGATGATGTGGCCGCCGCCTATCAGGGCAACCGCCCGCGCTTCGGATCGCAATATATCATTCCGGTTCCCTTCGATCCGCGCCTGATCTCGGCCATTCCGGTGGCCGTGGCCAAAGCCGCCATCGAAACCGGCGTCGCCCGCCGCGAATTGCCCGATCTCGACGCCTATGCCCGCGAGCTTTCCGCCCGCCGCGACCCGATGGCCTCCACCACGCAGCGCCTTTACGAGCGGGTGCGCCGCTCGCCGAAGCGGGTCGTTTTTGCGGAAGCCGAAGAAGAACAGGTCATGCGCGCGGCGATTTCGTTCACCGCGCAGGGCCTCGGCACCGCCATCCTGCTCGGCCGTGACGATATCATCAAGGCCAATGCGGAACGCGCGGGCATCGATCTCGACCGCGCCAATATCGAGATTACCAACGCGCGCCTTTCCAGCCGCGTCGATGCCTATGTCGATTATCTCTATGCGCGTTTGCAGCGCGGCGGTTTCCTGCTGCGCGACGTGCAGCGTCTGGTCCACAACGACCGCAACCATTTCGCCGCCTGCATGGTGGCGATGGGCGATGCGGACGCCGTGGTGACCGGCGTTACCCGTAACTATTCAACGGCGCTGGAGGATATCCGCCGCTGCATCAACACCAAGCCTGGCCATCGCGTCATCGGCGTTTCGCTGGTCGTCTCGCGCAACCGCACCGTCTTCGTTGCCGATACCGCCGTGCATGATATGCCGAATGCGGAAGACCTTGCCGATATCGCCGAAGAAGCAGCCGGCCTCGCCCGCCGTTTCGGTTACGAGCCGCGCGTTGCCATGCTCGCCTATTCCACCTTCGGCCAGCCGACCGGCGAACGCTCCGACAAGGTGCGCGAGGCGGTGAAAATTCTCGACAGGCGCAACGTCAATTTCGAGGTCGACGGCGAAATGTCGGCCGATGTGGCGCTGAACCATCACCGCATGCAGAGCCAGTATCCCTTCGCCCGGCTTTCCGGCCCGGCCAATGTGTTGGTCATGCCCGCCATCCATTCCGCCTCCATCTCCACCAAGATGCTGCAGGAACTGGGCGGCGCAACCGTCATCGGCCCGCTTCTTGTCGGTCTCGACAAATCGGTACAGATCACCTCGATGGGCGCGAAGGACAGCGACATCGTCAACATGGCGGCAATCGCGGCCTATAATGCCGGACGATAAGAACAGGGCGTGCGGCTTTTTTCTTCTCCCCGCCGGGGAGAAGATGCCCCAAAGGGGCAGATGAGGGGGCACGCTCTCCGCATATCGCTGGCCTCGCCCCCTCATCCCGCTGCCGCGACCTTCTCCCCGACGGGGAGAAGAGACGAGCCGGATGCGCTCGCTCCGCACATGGCCATCCGGTCCTCAGCGACATCCGGACTACTCTCCCGCTCCTGACAAACCGGCACATAGCAAGGGAGGAAAAGAACAAGATTCTACAATTCAAAATTATTAGGATAATTTTTCCCTCCAAAAGATTTATTGGAACCGGATTTTATTCATACTATTTTTCACGCAATGCCAATTCTCGCTCTTGGCGGGTGCCTCATGTAGTTTCCACCTACAATCAAAAGGAAATATCCATGGCCCTCTCTTTCTCCAGATTTGCCGCAAAACTCATTGCCGGAACCGTTGTCATCGCTTCGATGGCCACTGCCGCTCACGCGGATGCAACGCTCGACCGGATTAAGGGTCGCGGCAAGCTCACTGTCGGCGTTATCCTTTCCGGCGCGCCTTTCGGCTTTATCGATCCGAAGACGCAGGAGCAGAAGGGTCTCAACATCGACGTCGCCAAGGCGCTGGCCGCCGGCCTCGGTGTCGAGCTGGTCACCGAAACCGTGACCCCGCCCAACCGCGTGCAGTTCCTGCAGCAGGGCAAGGTCGATATTCTGATCGCCAACATGCAGTACACGGAAGAGCGCGCCAAAACGCTCGATTACGTACCGACCCCCTATGACCGCCAGGGCGGCGCCGCCATCGGCCGCAAGGACAGTGGCATCAAGGACTGGCCGGACCTGAAGGGCAAGATCGCCTGCGTTTCGCAAGGCTCCAACTACACCCAGCCGCTGATCGAGCAATATGGCGCGCAGGTAAAGGCGCTGCCAAGCCAGCCGGAATCGCTGCTGGCGCTCAAGGGCGGCAATTGCGACGTCTCCGTTCACGTCAACGGCACGCTCAGCCTGATGCTTCAGGACCGCGCCGATGAGTGGAAGGATTACGGCATCCTTATCCCCACCGACCTGATCCCGTCTGATTCCGTGATCTGGCTGCGCAAGGGCGAAAGCGACACGCAGGCCGCTCTCGACAAGATCGTCAAGGAACTGCACGCCTCCGGCAAGATGCTCGAATTCGCCAAGGCCAACCGTCTGCCGAGCATCGGCTATATGGAAGAGCAGCAGAAGAAGCTTTCTGCCGCCCAATAAGGACAGGTGCAGGACTTTTCCGTTATCTGCACGTCCCCATCGCAGGTGATGACGGCGGCAAAAGGGTGGAGTGATTTCCCCTGACCATCAGGAACGGCCGGTTTCGCCTGCCGTTCTTTTCTGCTTTATAACAAGGCAGGCCATTCTGGCGCCGCCCGCCGGGCGGCACCCGCAATAACAGCATGGATTTCCGATGCAGGATGGATTTACAGCGCGCTTCATAGAACTGACCGCGCATCTCGGCCTCAACTATGACTTTCTGAACAGCGGTTACGAGGTTCAGATCTGGCTCGACGGCATGAAGATGACGTTGATCCTCGTCGCCGTCACTTTGCCGCTCAGCCTCGTCTTCGGCTTCATTTTCGCGGCCATGCTGACATCGGGCAAGGTCTGGCTTGCCGGCCCCGTGCGCGCCTATGTGGAACTGACGCGCAACACGCCGACGCTGGTGCAGCTGATGTGCGGTTTCCTCGTGCTCAACATGCTGATTTCTAACGCTCTCGGCGGCGCGCAGAACAATCCGCTGACACCCTTTTTCTGGGTCGTCGCCATCACCGGCCTGCACATTGCCGCTTTCCATGCGGAAGCGTTGCGCGGCGGTATCGAGGCGGTGCCGGCGACCACCATCGAGGCGGCGCGTGCGATCGGTTTCAGTTCCTTCGAGATTTTGCGTTATGTGGAGTTTCCGCTGGCCATCCGCACGGCGCTGCCCTCCATCATCAACAACCTCGTCAATCTGGTGAAGCTCACCACGGTCGGCTCGGCAATTGCGGTGGGTGAAATCACCTATGCCTCGATCCTGATCTGGACGCAGCGCGACAATGTGGTCGAGCTGATGATCGTCATCCTGATCTTCTTCAGCGTCATCAATTTTATCGTCGCAAGGGCCGGTCTCTGGCTTGAGCGGCGTCTTGCGGTTCCGGGGTTCGGTCAATGAGTGCGGTGGTCTCTCCAACACAGGCGGTGAGGAAGCCACCTTTCGGCACCATTCTGCTGCTCGGCGTGTTGATTGCCGTCATTCTGTGGCTGATCCTCGACCCGTCCCTCGGTCAGGTGCTGCTGCAATGGCTGCCCTATCTGGCCAAGGGTTTTGCAATGAACGTGCTGATCAGCATCCTTGCGATCGCCATCGGCACCTTCATCGGCGTCCTCCTCGGCATCATGGAGCTTGCGCCCTACCGCCTCGTGCGCGCGCCGGCGCTCACCTATGTCCAGATATTCCGCAACGCCCCGCATCTGGTGCTGATCTTTGCCGCGACCTACATCTTCCCCTTCGAGATCGTCGCTTTTGGCAACTACATTCCCTTCCCGGACTGGATCAAGGCCGTCGTCGGTCTCGCCATTCCGGCCAGCGCCCATATCGCCGAAATCACCCGTGGCGCCATCCAGTCCATTCCGACGGCGCAATGGGAAGCGGCGCAGGGGCTGGGTTTTTCGCGCAACCAGACACTGCGCTGGATCATCCTGCCGCAATGCGTGAAGCGTTCGCTGCCGCCATGGATGAACCTTTATGCGTCGATCACCATGGGTACGGCGCTCGCCTCACTGGTCGGCGTGCATGAGTTGCTGCATGCCGCAACAGACGCAAGCACCGCCGTGCAGCGCAACGATTTCACCGTCGTGGTCTACCTCACCGTTCTGATGGCGTTCTTCCTGTTCTGCTATCCCGTATCCCGTTTCACGCAGCGCCTCGAGCGGCGCTTCGCTTCCCGCTGATTGGAACAAGCCATGTCCGCACCCGCACCACAAACCGCCGCAAAAGCACTGGTTGAACTGGAAGGCATACACCTGTCCTTCGGTGACAATCAGGTCCTGAAGGGCATCGACCTCACCGTGAACAAGGGCGACGCCGTCTCCATCATCGGCCCTTCCGGCTCCGGCAAGTCCACCATCCTGCGCTGCATCAACGGCCTGCTCATTCCGCAATCGGGCAAGATCACCGTCGGCGGCACGCGAGTGGACCTGCTGAAGACCGAGGCTGAGCGCATCGCGCTGCGCAAGCGCATCGGCATCGTGTTCCAGCAGTTCAACCTCTTTCCGCATCTGACGGTGATGGAAAACATCACCATCGCACCAATCAAGATTCTGGGTACGCCGAAAGCTGAAGCCGAGCGCCATGCCCGCGAATTGCTGGAGAAAGTGCGCCTTTCCCAGAAGGTCGATGCCTATCCCGGCCAGCTTTCCGGCGGCCAGCAGCAGCGCGTGGCGATTGCCCGCGCACTTGCCATGCGGCCGGAACTGGTGTTGTTCGATGAGGTCACATCCGCACTCGACCCGGAAACCGTGGGCGAAGTGCTCGCCGTCATCCGCGATCTCGTCAATGATGGCATGACCAGCATTCTCGTCACGCACGAAATGCGTTTTGCCGAAGAAATCAGCGACAATATCGTCTTCACCGAAAATGGCCTGATCGTCGATCAGGGCACGCCCGAGCACATCTTCTACAAGTCGACAAATCCGCGCATCAACGCCTTCGTCAAGGGTCTTGGCGGACAGGTGGCACGGGTGAATGACGGCGAAGGGATCTGATGCCATGACCGCAGACGAAAAGCTCACCCTTCATCTTGCAGAAGCGATTGCCGCCTCCGATCCCCTGCGTGATGAGGATGCGGTGGCCATCGCCCGCACGGCGCTGATCGATTTTTTCGCCTGCGTGCTGGGCGGCGCTGCCGACAGAAGCACGAAAATCCTGATCGACAGCTTTACACCCGGAACGTCAGGCACGGCGGGCATTATCGGCCACGATCTGCGCACGGATACCTTCACCGCCGCCCTCATCAACGGCCACGCCGGGCATGTGCTTGACTATGACGATGTGCACGGCAGCGTGCGCGGCCACCCGACTGTCGCCATCATTCCCGCTTTGCTGGCTGTCGCGGTCGAAGAGGGCTCCACGGCCGATGCCTTCATCGCCGCCTATATCGTCGGGCTGGAAACCATGGCGCGTCTCGGCCTCTCGCTCGGCACCAGGCATTACGAAAACGGCTTCCACGCCACCGCCACGCTCGGCCCCATCGGTGCCGCGGCAGCGATTGCCCATCTCCTGAAATTCGATCCGCAGACAACGGCCGTTGCGCTCGGCCTTGCCGCCACGCAATCGGCCGGGCTTCGCCTGCAATTCGGGTTTGATGCCAAGCCACTGCATGCCGGGCTCGCCACGCGTGCCGGCCTTACCGCCGCGCGGCTGGCGCGAACCGGCTTTCAGGGCGCTCCAGATTTTCTGGAAAAACCCATCGGTTTTTATTCCGCCTTCGCCTTTGGCGCCGAGCAGCCGAAACGTGTTCTCTCCGGCTGGGGCGCACCCTGGCAGATCGTCTCGCCCGGCCTCACCCTCAAGGCCTTTCCCTGCTGCACCGCCAGCCATCCCGTTGCCGTCGGCGCGCTGGCGCTGCGCAACAGCAATAATCTGACGCCGGACGAGATAGAGACGGTCACCATCACCTTCCCGCCGGGCGGCGATGCCGCTCTCGTCGGACCGGCCACGCCCACGACCGGCATCGATGCGCGCTTCAGCGCCGAATATGTCTTTGCCGCAGCGCTGACGGATGGAGCGCTCGGCATCGGCCATTTCGACGAACGCCCGACGCGCGACGATCTGCTTGCCCTTTCCGCCAAAGTCTCACGCCGGCATGACGAGACCGCCCGCCGCCTCTCGCCCGATCCGACCACCCGGTTCGTGGTCATCGACGTGACGAGGAAGGACGGCACGGTGCTGTCGCGCCGTGTCGACGGCCTTCCTGGCATCGATGACCCGACCGAAAAATTTGCCGACGCGACCGGCGGCAATGAGAAATTCGCCGGCATTCCGGCACTGGTGCGGTCCATGAAAACCGCAGCTGACCTCAGAAAGCTCGAAACGCTTCTGGTATCGCAAATATAACTCGACCGACATGAAGGCATGATCACCATGACCACCACGACACGCAAAAGACAGATGCATCTCGGCCTTTTCCTGCAGGGCGCGGGGCACCACGTTTCCGGCTGGCGTCACCCCGATGCCGAAGCCGGCAGTGAAAATTTCGATCTGCTCACCCGTGTTACGAAAATGGCCGAAGCGGCGAAGTTCGACATGGTATTCTTGGCCGACGGCTTGACCAGCGGTGTCGACGCCCATCCCTCGATGATCGCGCGTTTCGAGCCGCTGACCCTGCTTGCTGCGCTGGCCATGGTCACCGACAAGATCGGACTGGCGGCCACCGCCTCCACCACCTATGGCGAGCCCTACCACACCGCCCGCGCCTTCGCTTCCATCGATCATCTGAGCCACGGCCGTGCGGCGTGGAACATCGTCACCACCTCTTATGCCCGCACGGCGGCGAATTTTTCCAAGGACCATCCCGAGCATGACGAGCGTTATGCGGTGGCGGAAGAATATGTGAATGTCGTTCGCGGCCTGTGGGACAGCTGGGATGACGACGCCTTCGTCAAGGACAAGCAGGCGGGCCGCTACGTCGATCCGGAAAAGGTCCATATACTCAACCACGAGGGCAAATATTTCACGGTCAGGGGACCGCTCAATATTCCGCGCTCTCCGCAGGGCCACCCGGTTCTCATCCAGGCCGGCTCTTCCGGGCCGGGGCAGGATCTCGCCGCCCGCACCGCCGATATCGTCTTCACCGCCCAGCAGGCGATTTCCGAAGCGCAGGCCTTCTATACGAGCCTTAAAGCCCGCGTGGAAAAATTCGGCCGCGATCCGGCGAGCGTCGCCGTGATGCCCGGCTTCATGCCGATCATCGGCAGGAGCTTTGAAGAGGCTGGCGAAAAACTGAAGGAACTGAACCGCTGGACCGATATCAAGAGCGCAATGCCGCTGCTTGAAGAACGCATCGGCCATAGCCTCACTGATTACGATCTCGACGGTCCGCTGCCGGACCTGCCGATTTCCGACCAGCTGCGCAGCCGCGCCGAACTTCTGACCGAACTGGCGCGCCGCGAAAAGTTGACGATCCGGGAGCTGGCGCTGCGCGTCGCCGCCGGCCGCGGCCACCATATCGTCATGGGCACGGCCAAGGATGTGGCGGACCGAATGCAGGAATGGTTCGAAAACGGTGCGGCCGACGGTTTCAACGTCATGCCGCCCTTCTTCCCCGGCGGGCTGGAGGAATTCAACCGCGAGGTCGTTCCCCTGCTGCAGGAGCGCGGCCTGTTCCGCAAGGACTACGAAGGCTCGACGCTGCGCGACCACCTCGGTATCGAACGACCGGCGCTGCGGTGAAAAAGCAATGCGGATGCCGTTCAAAGGCATCCGCATCCACGGAATCTCATTCTCAAGCTGAAGCGGGCCTGAGCCCGCTCCTTACGCGGCCGCTCTTGCCGACGTCTGGTCGCGCCGGGCCGTATTCGGAGCATCCGGGCGGGTGGACGATCCGTCTTCCCGCTGCACCGTACGGCGGTTCAGCTTGAACAGGCTGACAAGCTGCGCCAGCGCATCCGCGCTCTGCGCCAGCGTCGTGCTGATCACCGTGGTACGGGCGCTCATCGCCGCATTCTCCTGCGTCATCCGGTCCAGCCGGCTGACCGCCTTGTTGATCTCGCTGATGCCGACGGCCTGCTCGTCCGCCGCCTTGGCGATCATGTCGACATTGCCGTCAATGTGCCTGACCAGCGCGTCGATCTGCTTCAGCGCTTCGCCGGTTTCGCCCACCAGCCTGACGCCTTCCAGAACCTCGGTGCCGGAATTGTTGATCAGCGCCTTGATTTCCTTCGCGGCATTGGCGGAACGCTGCGCCAGCTCGCGCACTTCCTGCGCCACGACAGCAAAACCCTTGCCCGCGTCACCCGCACGCGCAGCTTCCACGCCGGCATTCAGCGCCAGCAGGTTCGTCTGGAAGGCGATTTCGTCAATCACACCGATGATCTGGCTGATTTCCCGCGAAGCCGTCTCGATACGCTGCATGGCATCGACCGTCCGCTCCACGACCTCGGTGGAAGCCACGGTAGATGTCCGCGCGCTCTGAACGAGCTTGCGCGTCTCTTGCATATTTTCTGTCGAGGAACGGACCGTCGCGGTGATTTCTTCGATTGCTGCCGAAGTCTCCTCGAGCGCCACGGCCTGCTCACGCGAACGTTCGGCAAGATTGACGGAGGCTTCGCTGACTTCCTGGCTGCTGCGGGTCAGGTCTCCGGTCTGGCCGAGAACGTTTTCCAGCGTCTTCTGGAATTCAGCGATGGATTTATTGAAATCGTGGCGCAGCCGTTCGAACTCGCCGACGAAGGGTTTGTCCAGCGTAATACGGATATTGCATTGAGAAAGCCGCTCGAGCGCAGCACCAAGTTCCTCGACCGCATGCATCCGGTCCGTCACATCGAAAGCGAATTTCACTACCTTGAAGACGCGGCCCCGATCATCGATGATCGGATTATAGGAGGCCTGAATGAAGACGCGTTTGCCATCCTTGCCAAGGCGCATGAACTGCCCCGTCGAGAAGTGGCCCTTTCCGAGTTTCTTCCAGAAATCCCGATAGTCCTGCGACTGGGCATAGGCAGGCTCGCAGAACATCGAATGATGTTTCCCGATGATGTCTTCCGCCGTGTAACCGAGCGTCGCGAGGAAATTTTCGTTGGCGCTGAGGATTTTCCCTTCGGGCGTAAATTCGATTATGGCCTGCGCGTGGGAGAGCGCCGCCAGTTTCCCGTCATCCTCAGCGCTCTTGCGCTTGATCGAGGTGATGTCGGTTGCAATCTTGACCACCTTGTAGGGCTTGCCGAAACGGAACACGGGATTGTAGGAAGCTTCGATCCAGATTTCGTCGCCATTCCGGGCCCGACGTCGATACTGACCCTGATCGTATTCGCCACGCGACAGCCTCGCCCAGAAGCTCTTGTATTCAGGCGAGGCCGCATCTTCGGGAGACAGGAACATGCTGTGGGTACGCCCAACGATTTCAGACTGCTGATAGCCGACGGCCTTGCAGAAATTATCGTTCGCTTTCAAAATCTTGCCGGTCAGATCGAACTCGATGATGGCCTGTGAGCGGCTAAGCGCATCAAGCACCGCAGAAGCGTCAAGACCAAGTTTAGAAAAGTAAGACATCTTTTTGAAACCCCCAAACAGTAATCCATATGCAGACCCGCTCCACCCTCGAAATATAGAGATGAAAAACGGTCGGCCCGCCTGCACGCGAAACTAGCCGGACACTGTTAAATAGCGATTAATAATGAAATATAACTATTGATCCGGAACATCAATCGACCGCGAATATGCTTCATCGCGAATATATTCGCCTTGTTTATTTCGGACCGCTTATTTGCCACAGTGCTGATATTTCTGCGCCGGCAATACGATACGGCCTTTCATCGGGGCGGCATTCATTGTTATGCGGGGTTGAAAGATTTGTGTTGCAGGAGCGCCGATGACCAAAACCCTGAAATGCGATGTGCTGGTGATCGGCACCGGCATTATCGGTTCCATGGCGACGCTTTATCTGCAGAATGCCGGACGCGAGGTGGTGCTGCTGGAGCGCGGCGAGGTTGCCCGGGGCGCGAGTTCCGGCAATGCCGGCATTCTGGCCTTCCCTGAAATCATCCCCATTCCCGCTCCCGGCATCATGAAAAAAGCGCCGCGCTGGCTGTTCGATCCGCTCGGCCCGCTCAGCGTGTCGCCCGCCTATGCGGCGAAGATCGCACCCTGGCTGTGGCGTTTCTGGCGCGCGAGCGCCGAGCGCAACTTTCGCCATGGGCTGAAGTCACTCACGGACATCAACCGCCTGGCTGCCGTGGAAATGGCTCATGTCGCGGCGATGCCGGAACTTTCACATCTCGTTTCGAAAACCGGCACGCTCGATCTTTATGACAGCGAGGCAAGTCTCAATGCTGCCCGCAGGGACTGGGACGAAAAGGAAAACGCCGGTTTCACCTTTCAGCACGTCGGCCGCCCCGAAATCGAGGAACTGCAGCCGGGTCTCGCGCCCCAGTTCCGCCATGCCATGTTTTCGCCGGATGGCCTGCAGGTCTCCGACCCTTACGATTTCACCCGCGCCATTTTCGATCTGGTAATGGCCCGCGGCGCCAGCCTGCGCAAAGGCGAGGCCGAACGCATCGATGCCGTGGGCGAAAGTACGATCGTGACGCTGGAAAATGGCGACAAGATCGATGCCGACAAAGTGGTGATCGCCTGCGGCGCCTGGTCGAGAAAACTTGCCGCGACGCTCGGCAACGTCGTGCCGCTGGAAACCGAACGTGGTTATAACACCACGCTTTCCCCCGAGGCTTTCAACCTGACGCGCCAGCTTTATTTCAACGATCACGGCTTCGTCGTCACTCCGCTATCGACGGGCATCCGCATTGGCGGCGCGGTCGAACTCGGCGGGCTGGAATTGAAGCCGAATTTCCGCCGTGCGGAAGCCATGCTGAAGAAAGCAGGACGTTTCCTGCCCGGCCTCAAACTGGAAGGCGGGAAACAATGGATGGGGTTCCGCCCGTCCATGCCGGACTGTCTTCCCGTCATCGGCACGGCACGCGCCACGCCCTCCGTCATCTATGCCTTCGGCCATGGCCATCTGGGGCTGACACAATCGGCAGCAACCGCCCGTCTGGTGACGCAACTGGCCAGCGGAGAGGAGACGGAAATCTCGGTCGATCCTTTCCGGCCGGGACGTTTTTCCTGAGTTCGGGAAGAAGGACCTATTTCACCGGCTGCATGGAACCGTCCGGAAACACCACCTCGGCGAAGGACGGATAGACCTTGCGCAGGATCGTGACCTGCTGCTGGTCGCTCACCCGCAGCAAATACCAGTCCGCACCGTCCATCAGCGCCAGCGTGTGGGATTTCGCCTCTATCGTCTGGCCGCCGGTTTCCATCACCGTCCTGGTCGGAATGAGCGCATAAGGCGTTCCATCGGACGTTTGCGCAAGGCTGATCGCCTGCGTATCCATGGTGAACTCGGTTATCTTGACCGCCGCGAGCGCCATCTGCATCTGTGCGGTCAAGGCGCCACGCAATTGCTCCGCGGTAATACCCGCTTCGCCTGCGATGAATTCAAAGATTTTCGGCGGCACCGTCTTGCCGACGACATCGAAATCCTGCGTGCTCAAAGCCGTCTGAAATCGCTCTATCTGTGTGCGAAGACTATCCTGCTCGGCAGGTGAGAGATCGCGTGACAAAGCGGGATGCGCAATCGCCACCAGCAGAAACAGACAATATAACAGACGATTCATGGCTTGGCCTTTCCGGTTATCCGGCATCGCCCGGTCCCCGGAACGGGAACCGCTCATGAACGGGATCGTTCAGCGCAGCAAAAAGAAACCCGCAGCCGACAGTACGACGAAGACGACCAGGCCACCAAGGAAGCCGGCGGTGGTGAAGAAACCCGCGACCATGGCCAGCATCAGCACGCACAGCATCATGGTGCCGTACTTCGTCAAGGCCAGAAAACCGTTATAGGTCTTTTCGTGCTCGGCGTAGTTCATCTCGGCGCCGACTTCGACAGGACCCGTGTGGTGTTCGCTCATTCCGCTTCCCCTTGTGCTCCATCCGTCATGCCCGTCACACGGTAAATCTGCCCGTGGACGATCACGGGCCAATGCCGGATTCTCCGTAACCAGAGGTAACATGAAGTCGCCGAAAAGCGCAATGCGTTCTCAGCGAAAGAGCGGCAATGGCATGCACCGTGACAGCGCAACCGGGCAAAACATGTCATTGGGCAACATTCTTTCGCAAACGGTTGAAAACGGCTGTCCGCCAAGCTGTTTCATGGTGGTTTTGGTTGCTTTTCGAACCGCCTGACCATACACGGGATTCTGTGGGGAGGAACTCTGGAGCCTGTGGCAGCGGAAGCACGTGGAGGCGTGGCCGCAGCAGGGGCACCGGGCTTTGCTCTCCGCCATAAACCCGCAAAGGGCCCGAAAAGGGAAGAGGGGAAAGTTATGAAATCGCTTTTAAAACTAAGCGCGCTGATAGACCTTGCAAGCGAAGCTCTGGGCAAGGTTGCCGGTTATCTCGTGCTCATCTGCTGCCTCGTCAGCGCCGGCAATGCCATGGTCCGTTATGCCTTCAATTACAGTTCGAACGGCTGGCTGGAAATCCAGTGGTACATGTTCGCTTTCATCGTGCTGATCGGCGCATCCTACACGCTGCGCATGAATGAACATGTGCGAGTGGACATCATTTATGGCGCGATTTCACCGCGCAGCCGCATCTGGGTGGACATTATCGGCATCGTGCTGTTCCTGCTTCCCGGCTGCTTTTACCTCGCCTGGCTTTCCTGGCCCATGTTCACGCTATCCTGGCATCAGAGCGAAATGTCCTCCAATGCCGGCGGCCTCATCCGCTGGCCGGTGAAATTCATCATCTTCGCGGGTTTCGCACTTCTGGTTCTTCAGGGTTTTTCCGAACTCATCAAGCGCATAGGCGCCCTCAACGGGCTTTATGCGCTCGATACGAAGTACGAAAAACCCCTGCAATGATCGCACCGATCTGAACCTTCAGGATATTTCCCATGTTCGAATATGGTATTCTTCCGCCACTGATGTTCCTCGGCATGATCATCTTCATGCTTTACGGATTTCCGGTTGCTTTCTCGCTCGCCACCGTCGGTCTCGTTTTCGGTGTCATCGGCATCTTCACGGAGCATTTTTCGCCGGCCTTTCTTCAGGCCCTGCCGCTGCGCATCTTCGGCATCGTCTCGAACGACCTTCTGCTGGCCATCCCCTTCTTCACCTTCATGGGCGCGATCCTCGAGCGATGCGGGCTTGCAGAGGATCTGCTTGAAGGAACGGGCAAGCTGTTCGGCGCCATTCCCGGCGGTCTCGCCTATGCCGTCATCATCGTCGGCGCGATCCTTGGTGCGATTACCGGCACGGTTGCCGCCTCGGTCATCACCATGGGCGTCATCTCACTGCCGATCATGCTGAAATATGGTTACAACCCGCGACTTGCCACCGGCGTCATCGCCGCATCGGGAACGATCACGCAGGTCATCCCGCCTTCGCTGGTGCTGATCGTGCTTGCCGACCAGCTCGGCAAATCCGTTGGCGACATGTACCTGGGCGCCATCGGCCCCTCGATCCTGCAGGTCGCCATCTTCATGCTCTTCATCCTGTTCATGTCGGTCGTGCGGCCGAAGGACCTGCCGGCGCTGCCGCCGGAAGCGCGGGGAGAACTCAACCGGGCGCTGGTGTTCCGCGTGCTGGCGGGCATGATCCCGTCCATCGTGCTGATCTTCCTCGTGCTGGGCACCATCTTCCTCGGCCTCGCAACGCCCACCGAAGCCGGTGCGCTCGGGGTCGTGGGCGCCATGGCGCTGGCCGCCGCGCACCGCCGCCTCACCTGGGACCTCATCAAGCAGGGCATGCATTCCACCATGCATATCACCTCCATGGTGGTGTTCATTCTGGTCGGCGCCACCTGCTTCTCCCTCGTCTTTCAGGGCATGGACGGTTCGCTCTGGATCGAGCATATGCTGTCGGGCATTCCGGGCGGCCCCATCGGCTTCCTGATCTTCGTCAACATCTTCATCTTCTTCCTCGCCTTCTTCCTCGATTTCTTCGAAATCGCCTTCATCGTCATTCCGATGCTGGCGCCGATCGCCCAGTCGCTCGGTATCGACCTCATCTGGTTCGGCGTTCTGATCTGCATCAACATGCAGACGAGCTTCATGCATCCGCCCTTCGGATTTGCGCTGTTCTACCTGCGCTCCATCGCGCCGCGCACGGTCAAGACATCGGATATCTACATGGGCGCGATTCCCTGGCTCGGCATGCAGCTCATCCTCGTCGCCATCGTGATCTTCTGGCCGGAATCCGTCACCTACTGGCTGGACAAGGCGCCCGAGGTCGATCTGAATTCCATAAAGATCGAAGTGCCCGCCTTCGGCAATCAGGGTGGCAACACCATGCCCAATTTCAGCCAGCCAGGTGGATTGCCAGGCATGCCGAATCTTGGCGAGCCCCCGAAGATCGGGCCCTGATCGGCGTCTTGTAAGGGCTAGGCGAAACGCTTATGATTGTGGAGTGGAAGACGGGAGTGCGCACCCGTCTTCCGTTTGCTTATCTGCTTAGAAAATTGAACCGGACGGAGACAGACCAGCTAGCCCCGGAGCCTGCTGCTTTTGCCCACAACGGAATTGATCGTAAATCATCCTTTGTTGTCGGATGCGTGAAGGTATGCGCGAACAACAAAAACCCCGGAGACCGAAATCCCCAGGGCCTTTGCTCGGTCCGCCGTCACCGAATAATCAGAGCTTGCCGTTACGCTGCTGGATCATCATGAAAGTATCGAACGTGTATTCCGCAAGCTGCATCCACAGATAACCTTCGCGCTTGAAGGCGACCTGATCTTCGTAGATCTTCTTGAAGTCCGGATTGGAGGCCGAAATATTGGCATAGACCTCCAGCGCAGCCTTGTAACAAGCCTCGAGGATTTCCTGGCTGAACGGCCTGAGCACCGCACCTTCAGAGACGAGCTGCTTGATGGCGATCGGGTTTTTCGCGTCGTATTTCGCCATCATGCTGGTGTTGGCGAAGGCACAGGCGTCCTGCAGCGCCGTCTGATAGTTTTTCGGCAGGCTGTTCCACTTCTCCAGATTGACGAAGGAATGGATGACCGGGCCACCTTCCCAGAAGGCGGGATAATAATAATATTTCGCCACCTTCTGGAAGCCGAGCTTGTGGTCGTCATAGGGACCGACCCATTCCGCCGCGTCGATGGTGCCTTTTTCCAGCGCCGGATAGATATCGCCGCCGGCGATCTGCTGCGGCACCACGCCGAGCTTTTCCACCACCTTGCCGGCGAGACCCGCAATGCGCATCTTCACGCCCTTGAAATCGTCGACGGTATTGATTTCCTTTCGGAACCAGCCGCCCATCTGCGCGCCGGTATTGCCAGAAATCATGCCGTAGAGATTGTGCTTGGCGTAAAACTCGTTGAGCAGCTTGTTGCCGTTGCCTTCATAGAACCATGAATTCGTGAGGCGAGCATTGAGGCCGAAAGGTATTGCCGTGCCGATGGCGAAGGTCGGGTCCTTGCCGACGTAATAATAGGAGCAGGTGTGGCACATTTCCACCGTGCCGGATGATACGGCATCGGCTGCCTGCAGGCCGGGCACAATTTCACCGGCGGCAAAGGGCTGGATGGTGAAATTGCCGTCGGTTGCGGCGGCGACATGCTTGGCAATATCTTCCGCGCCGCCATAGATCGTGTCGAGCGATTTCGGAAACGACGACGTCAGGCGCCAGTTGATCTTGGTATTTTGCTGTGCAATGGCGGGCGCGGCCAGCGCTGCCGTAGCAGCTCCCGCAAGCGCACCTTTTTTCATAAAGGAACGGCGATCCATCTATATCCTCCCAGATATGAACGCTGCCCGCAGCTTTGAATTCCCCTCGTTGCTGTTCAGGCATCGCAGCAAAGTAAGCACGGTTACGGCCCGGCTGACAAGCACCCGCACCAAGAATTAATCGCGGAAAAACCGGCCTTTCGGGGAATTTTCGGAAACTCTGCTTCGTATTTTATTTCCAACTGAAATATCCCGGCATCGCCTTATACTTTAGGCGCATAAAGGGTCCTCATAACGCAAAACGCGTGCTTGACTTGGTCAGCCGGCAGTCGCACAAATTTCGAAGATTCGTCCCGGAGCCACCATGCCAAAACCCATTATTGCCGTTCCCGCCGACATCCGGCATTTCACCGGAGCCGACTGGCACGCCGCGCAGAACCAGTATGTTTCCGCCGCGCTGAAGGTGGCTGGTGTCATGTCCTTCATTGTCCCGGCCTTCGAGGACGGAAACGAGGTCGACGCTATTCTCGACCGGGTGGATGGCCTGCTCGTGTCCGGCTCCGCCACCAATGTGCATCCTTCCCTTTACGGAAAAGAGGCGCAGGAAAGCGACGGCCCGTTCGATCAGGCCCGCGACGCCACCAGCCTGCCGCTCATCCGCCGCGCCATCGAACGTGGCATCCCGATGCTGGCCATCTGCCGCGGCATTCAGGAGCTGAACGTCGCGCTGGGCGGTACACTTGCGTCCGAAATTCAGGAGCAGCCTGGCATATGGGACCACCGCAAGCCGGAACATGACGACCGCGACGTGGCCTTCGCCATCCGCCAGCCGGTGCATGTGCGCGAAGGCTCCTGCATCGCACAGCATCTTGGCATGTCGGGCGAAATCCAGATCAATTCGCTGCACCGGCAGGCAATCGCCGAGACCGCTCCACGCCTGCAGGTGGAGGCGACGGCGGCGGACGGCACCATCGAGGCAGTTTCAGTCATCGACGCCAAGGGATTTGCTGTCGGCGTGCAATGGCATCCGGAATATTGGGCTGAGACGGACGCGCCCTCCCGGGCACTGTTCGAGGCCTTCGGCAAGGCCGTCCACGACTATCGGAACAGCAAGGCATGAACCTTAGCTAATCCCCCCGGCTCATAAGAACACAAAAAAGGGGCAAGCCTGAAGGCCTGCCCCAAGTCTGGGAGGAGGATTTAGCGCTTTGCGCGTTTCTTCTGTCGGTAGACGTCGGCAACGACCGCGGCCACGATGATCAGGCCCTTGACGATTTCCTGATAATAGGCGTCCACCCGGAGGAAGGTGAAGCCCGACGTCATGACACCGAGGATGATGGTGCCGATCACCGTTCCGGTGATGCGGCCGGCACCGCCGGCGAGCGATGTGCCGCCGATAACGGCTGCGGCGATGGCGTCGAGTTCATACATCACGCCCATGCCGGCCTGCGCCGTCTGGGCGCGGGCGGCGGTGACGACACCGGCGAGACCGGCGAGCAGACCAGCAATGGCATAGACCTTGATCAGATGCGCCTCGATATTGATACCGGACACGCGTGCCGCCTGCTGGTTGGCGCCGATGGCATAGGTGAACTTGCCGTAGCGGGTGTAACGCAGCGCCACGTGGAAGATGACGGCGACGACGAGGAACACCACGACGGGCCAGATGCCCGTGCCGATGAAGTTGAAACCGTCCGTCAGACCGGAGATCGGCTGACCCTTCGTATACCACTTGGAAAGACCACGCGCCGTCACCATCATGCCAAGCGTTGCGATGAAGGGCGGAATTTTGGTGCGGGCGATGAGTTGCCCGTTTATGAAGCCCGCAAGGGCGCCAGCCAATATGCCGACGGCGAGCGGTATGAAGAAGGGCAGATCGGTCAACCCCGGATAAAGCGCCCGCGGCCATGTGGACGATTGCGCCACGCTGGCGGACAGCATCGCCGTCAGGCCGACGACGGAACCGGAAGAGAGATCGATACCCCCGGTGATAATGACCTGCGTGACACCGACCGCGATGATGCCGATCACCGAGACCTGCAGGATCATGATCGTCAGGCGCTGCTGGTTCATCAGGAAGCTCTGGCCGATGAAAATCCAGCCGAGAATTTCATAAACCAGCGCGATGCCGATCAGCACGAAAAAGATATTGGCCTCCGGCGGGATGCGCCGGTGCGGCTTGCGTCCGGATTTTGCGTCCAACTCTGTGTTGGCGGCGGCGTTCGTATTCATAGTCATTCCTCCTCGAGAAATCCCGGCGCGCCTCACCGCGATGCGAGATCCATCACTTTAACCTGCGTGGCTTCACTTCTATCAAGGAAGCCCGTCACCCGACCTTCATGCATGACCATGACACGGTCGCTCATACCTAAAACCTCCGGCATTTCGGAGGAAATCATGATGACGGCGACGCCCTGGCGCGCCATCTCGCAAACCAGCTTATGAATTTCCGCCTTGGCTCCGACATCGATGCCGCGTGTCGGCTCATCCAGAATGAGAATGCGCGGCTTGGTCAGCATCCAGCGGCCGATCAGCACCTTTTGCTGGTTCCCGCCCGAGAGATTCTCGATGCGCTCGTAAAGATGCGGCGTCTTGACCCGGAGCTTGCGGCACATCTCCTCGCAGGCATCCGACAGCGCATTTTCCTGCACAAAGCCATTGGCGACATATTTGTCCTGCAGGACGGCGATCTGCATGTTCTCCAGAATATTCAGGATCAGCAGGCATCCCGTATCCTTGCGATCCTCCGTCAGAAACGCCATGCGGTGACTGATCGCCTTCGTCGGGCTGTCGATCGATACCGGCTTGCCGTCGATTGCAATCGTACCCGAGGATGCGGGCGTTACACCGAACACCGTTTCCGCCACATTGGAGCGGCCCGATCCGACAAGGCCGGCAACGCCGAGAATTTCTCCGGCGCGCACCTCGAAGGAAACGTCGTGGAAAACGCCGTCGAGCGTGAGATTCTTGACCGAAAGCACCACGTCGCCGATCGGAACCTCTTCCTTCGGGAACATCTGGGTGATTTCACGGCCCACCATCATGCGGATGATGTCGTCACGCGTTACATCGGTCGAGGCGTGGGTGCCGATATATTTGCCGTCGCGGAAAACCGAAAATTCATCGGCGATCTCGAACAGCTCGTTCATCTTGTGGGTGATGTAGACGATACCGATACCGCGTTCCCGGAGATCGCGGATGATGCGGAAGAGATGCTCGACCTCGCGCTCCGTCAGTGCGGATGTCGGCTCGTCCATGATGAGAACGTCGGAATCATAGGAAACCGCCTTGGCGATCTCGACCATCTGGCGACTTGCCACCGAAAGCTCGCCGACGCGGGTTTCCGGATCAAGATCGATGCCCAGCCTTTCCAGCAGCGTTTCGGTGCGGCGATACATTTCGCCATGGTCGATGAGGCCCAGCCGGTTTTTCGGCTCGCGGCGTATCCAGATGTTTTCCGCCACCGTCATATACGCCATCAGGTTCAGTTCCTGATGGATCATGGCAATGCCGTTTTCCAGCGCATCGAGCGGGGAATCGAGACGTATGTCGGCGCCTTTCAGGCGAATTTCGCCACTGTCCGGCTGGTAGATGCCGGCCAGGATTTTCATCAGCGTCGATTTTCCGGCGCCATTCTCGCCCATCAGCGCATGCACGGTGCCGCGCTTCAGCTTGAACTGCACATCATCAAGCGCCACGACGCCGGGAAATTCCTTGCGTATGCCTTCCGCCGCGAGAAGATACTCCGCATTCGGCACGGCTCCGCTGGCGCGCACGGCGGCCATTGTCGATGGACTGACGACCATCTCATCCTCCACAATAGACAAAAATGACCGGAAACAGGCTTTGCCAGATGGCGCACCCTTGCCTCCGGGGAGGCTTGCAGCGCCATGTCGATCACGACATGAAAGGCGCTGCAACACTTTGAATTCACTGAAATTCAATCGTAATCCGCTCGCGTACCGAAGCTTGTCTTCGGCGCCGTCGGAAACCGGCATCTGCCTCCAATGTCAATCTGAACGGGCGCAGATGCCGGAAGGCGGCCGTTAGTTCTTGGCCACGTAGTCCTTGACGTTTTCAGGCGTGACGAGCTGGAAAGGAATGTAGACCTTCTTCTCCACCTTGTCGCCCTTGACGAGCTTCAGCGCGGCATCGAGAGCGCCCTTGCCCTGCCCTGCCGCATCCTGGAACACCGTCACATCCAGATCGCCCGCCTGCATCGCGGCAAGGGCGTCCTGCGTGGCGTCAACGCCGGCGACGACATAGCTTTTCATGTCCTTGCCTGCGGCCTTCAGGGCCTGGATCGCGCCAATCGCCATTTCATCATTGTTGGCGATGACGGCATTGAATTCGATACCGCTGGAAAGCCAGTTGGTGACGAGGTCGGAACCCTGCGTGCGCTGCCAGTTCGCGGTCTGCTCTTCAACAACCGAAATGCCCTTGCATTCGTCGGTCTTCAGAACGTCCTTGGCAGACTGCGTGCGCATGCGTGCCGCCTGGTTGGAAAGCTCACCCATCATGATGACCGCATTGCCCTTGCCACCGAGAAGGCGGCAAACTTCTTTCGCTTCAAGCGTGCCGGCCACCGTCTCGTCGGAGGCGACGAATGCCTGGCCATCCGGCAGGCTATCGACGTTCACCGGCTGGCGGTTGACATAAACCAGCGGAATCTTGGCGTCGGCGGCGAGCTTGGACATCGCCGCCGTCGCATCCGTATCAACCGGGTTGACGATGATCGCGTCGACCTTGGACGCGATGAAATTCTGAATCTGGCTCTGCTGCTTGGCAACGTCGTTCTGCGCGTCCTCGACCTGCAGGGTCACGCCCTTCAGCTCCTTGGAATAATCCTGCATGCCGTTGCGCAGCACGGTCAGGAAGTTGTCGTCGAACAGCGCCATCGAGACACCTACGGTCTCCGCATGCGCCGCCGTGCCCAGAAGCACAGACATGGCTGCGCCGATGATAAATTTCTTCATTGTTTTCTCCTCCTCGGTGTCCGGCGCCACCTCTCCCAGCCGGAGGCGAACCCGAGAGCCCGCCGCTACCTCCTCACAACCAGAAAACGGAATAATGAAACCGATTTTCTGTCTGTTCGATATATTTATTCCATTTTTGGTCCAAACGTCAATGCTTTCTTCACGGCAAGGCGGCGAAGCGGCACACAAGGCGGTGATCAAGGGGGATTTCAGGAGGAAGGAGTTCCGTGGCGGATTGCCGGGAACTGCGCCGAAGCTTCTTCAACGTTACCCCCACTCGTCAGGCGAGGATCGATAAGCCGTTGAAATCATGGATGCGCGGGCCGAAACCGAGGATCACGAAGAATATGGCGGAAAGTCGGTTTTCAATGCCGGACCCGTAGACCCCGCCATTGGCAAAGCCACCGGCGGGTCTCATCTTTTCGCTTAACGCGCCCATGTGAGGCACCATTCCACCGGCGAAAATACGCGAGAAGGGAACAGGTTCAGCAGAATGGGCGTGTTGGTGCACCACGTCCTATCGATGCGAACCAGGCATTACATCGGCGGGAATCGGGCAGACATATTTGCTGCCCTCGGTCTTTTCCTGCCATTCCCTTTTAGCATTGGCGAGCAGTTCCGGCGAGGTCATCAGCGCAAAGCCGGTCGATGCGAGTGTTTTGGCGGCATGGGCCATGGCCTTGTGGGCGGCGGGGCTTTTGCCCTGCGCCACCACCTGCCAGGTATGCGGATTGGTGCCGATCGCCCAGGCGGGCGTCCAGCACTGCGCGGTTGGCGTCACCCAGCTGACATCACCGACATCGGTGGAACCCGCCCGAAAATGCGACTGACCCTCGAAATCGCGCAGGCCGAGATGCAGGGGTGTCGACCCGTCAATCTTCCGGTTGGAAAAGACATCGCCCTTGATCTGATAGAGCCTGATGCTGCTTTTGATCGCCTCGTCGGTGAAAGTGTCCTGAATGCGTTTGGCAAAAGCGATATCCGCCTCGTCGAAGGCGATGGGGCCTAGCGCCACCATGTTTTCATGCATCGCCGTTTCCAGCGTGATGTTGGGCAGGAGATTGGTGGAGGCGGTATCGAAGACGATTTCCACCTCTGTTTCGGTCATCATCGCCGCGCCGCGCGCGACTTTGTCCACCCGCGCGGCAAGATCGAGCGCCTGGCGCATTTCCGGGGCTCGGATCAGATAGAGCACTTCTGCCCTGGCCTGCACCACATTCGCCGCCTTGCCGCCGGTATCGGTGATTGCGTAATGCACCCGACAATCCTGCGGCATGTGTTCGCGTAGGAAATTGACGCCGACATTCATCAGTTCGACGGCATCGAGCGCCGAGCGCCCCAGATGGGCAGCGTTGGAGGCATGAGCCGCGACACCCTTGAAACGGTAAAAATATTCCAGCACGGCCAGATTATTGGTGGAGCGCACGCCGTTGAAGGGCGCGGGGTGCCACGTCAAAGCCGCATCGACATCGTCGAACAGGCCGGCGCGCACCATGAAGGTCTTACCGGAACCGCCCTCCTCGCCGGGGCAGCCGTAATAACGGACGGTGCCGGGCAAATTATTGGCTTTCAGATGCCGGGCGAGCGCAATAGCGGCCATCAATGAGCCGACGCCGAGCAGGTTGTGGCCGCAGCCATGGCCGGTGGCGCCCACCCCACGCGGCTGCACCTCAGCCACATCGGCCACCTGGCTCATGCCGGCCAGCGCATCGAATTCACCGAGAAAAGCGATGACCGGCTTGCCGCTGCCGAATTCGCCGATGAAGGCCGTTTCCATGCCTGCCATGCCGCGGCGAACCGCAAAGCCGTTGCCCTCGAGCGCGCCCGCCAGAACGCCGGCAGATTGCTGTTCCTCGAATTTGAGTTCGGCAAAATCCCAGATGCTGTCGCTCAAGGTGGTGAAATCGGGCTTCATCGCCTCGACTTCGGCGGCAATCGACATCACGGCGTCACGGTTCATGGCTTGTCCTCGCATTTTTGCCCTTTACGGGCACGCGCAAGCGCTTCGGCGGATGCACCGCCAAATTCCTGCGCTTCATATTGGAAAGCCCGCGCCGGGGTCCGCCTCCGGCGCGGGCATAGTGAATCAGTTGTCGACCGAGACTTCCCAGAGGCGGGCGTTCGACTGCCAGACCGGCTGGCCCTTCAGCTTCTTCGTCGCGCCCCAGACATCGACCATGTCGTAAAGGAAGATGCCCGGCATTTCCTTCAGCATCAGTTCGTGGAACTCGTCGAAAATCATCTGGCGCTTCGTCTGGTCGGCTTCGACATAAGCCGCCTTCATCAGTTCTATCGCCTTCGGATCGTCCCACATCAGGGAGGCGTTTTTGTCCTTGTTGCCGACATAAAAGGCATACATCAGCGCCGGGTCGAGGCGCGGAGCGACCGACTGAGAGATCACCTGATAATTGCCGGAACGGCGGCGATCCACCTGGGTGGCATAGTCCAGCACCTCGATCTGCACGTTGAGACCCGCCTGCTGCATCATGGCCTGCGCCATGACGGCGGCCGGGAAGCTCGGCACGTTGCCACGCTTGTTGGCAATGATGGAAATCGGCTCGCCCTTGTAACCGGCGGCCTCCAGTTCCTTCTTCGCCGCCTCGACATCATAGGCCGGGCGCTTCTTCTGCGCCTCGTCATAATAAACCGAGTCCTGCGAGACCATCGAGCCGTTGGCTTCACCCGTGCCGTTCGATGCGGCAGCAACCAGCTCATCAAGATCGAGCGCCATCGCCATGGCGCGGCGCACGCCGGGATTGCTCAGAACCTTGTCGCGGGTTTGAATGTAGAACAGGTTCTTGCCGTTGTTGCGGGCAACGATCAGCTGCATCTTTTCATTGGTCTTGAATTCCGGAATGAGATCGGGAGAAATCTCGGCCGTATCGAGCACACCGGATTCAAGCCCGGCCTTCACCGTCGAAGCATCGGGAATGACCATGAACTTGATACCGTCGGCGAGCGGGCGCTTGGAGCCGACCATACCGTCCGGCTTGCCGTCATTTGCCGGCGAAACATAATCGGCAAATTTGGCGAGGCGGATATATTCGCCTTTCTTCCACTCGTCCCACTGGAACGGCCCGGTGCCGATGGGCTTGGCGAAGCTGCCATCGGCAGCAACCGATTCCGGCGAGATCATGCCGGTATAACCGCATTCCGGCCGCGACATCAGGCCAAGGAAAACGGCGGAGGGTTTTTCAAGGGTGATCTCGACCGTGGAGGCATCCGTGGCCTTGACGCCGATGACATGCGCTGCCCCGCCCTCGGCGAAATCGTTGAGGCACGCCCACTTCGTTTCCGGCTTCAGATAACGTGTCCAGTTCCAGACGACATCCTCTGCGGTGAGCGGCTTGCCATTGTGGAACTTCACATCCTTGCGCAGCTTGAACGTATAGGTCAGGCCGTCAGGCGCAACCTCGACGCTTTCGGCGAGAAGTGGCTTCACCTCTCCGGCATTGTTATAACCGACGAGGCCTTCGACGATGTGCAGGATAACCCCATCCGTATTGCCGTCGCGGTTCACGCCGGGATTGTTGCTGCGCAAATCCGAGCTTTGCGCGATGGTGATATCGCGGGCCGCCGCGATATTGGCGGTCACGAGCAGGACAACGCCTGCGAGAAGAAGTTTTTTCACTGTTCTACCCTCTTTGTTGTCATTGATTGTTATTGGTGAAAGCCGTCCCAGCAGGCCTGTGCCAGCCGGCCGATCGTTTCAAGCGCGATGGTGTATCCCGGCGTAGCGTCAGGCATCACCTGCGGCACCTCGTCGGTATAAGTGGTGATGATGAAGGACGGCGCGCCGTTTCTGTAGACGATGCCGGCATCCATGCGCCCGCGCTTGCCGCGACCGCTCTTGCTGGCCACCACAGCCTCGAAGGGCAGGCGGGATCGGATTCCATACCGCAAAATCTGGTTCTTCAGCGTCTGCATGGCCCACTCGCACAATTGCGGGCTGCAACCCAGCTTTGCCTGCGCCTCCGGCGAAGATTGCGCATCGAGAATAGTCTGAAGCAGCAGCACCTGATCCGCCGCCGAGGTGGTCGTAACTGTCTTCAACGGATGGTCGGCCGCCAGCGCCAGCGGCGGAATGAGGAAACGGTGGTGGGTATTGGCCATGCCGAGCGATTTGCAATAGCCGTCCACTTCTTCCAGCGTCAGCCTCTCAAGCACCATCTTGGTGCAGACATTGTCGCTCAGCACCATCATGCCAGCGACGGCATCGCGCAGCGAAATGACGATGCCCGGCGTCATATAGCGGAACATGCCGCTGGCGACCTCTTCCGCCAGCCGTTTTTCATAGGTGACGGGCTGGTCGAGATCGATCCGCCCTTCGCTGGCGGCTTTCAGCACAGCCATCATGATCGACGTCTTGCGGGTGCTGCCCGACGGCGTCTCCTCGTTTTCCCCCCGGCCGATCTCTTCACCGGTCAGGAGATTGCGCACCATGAAGCGCGTCACGAAAGGCTGTGCATCGCAGATCGCATTCAGTTGGGCAGCCACGGTCATTGTCATCTTCCTGTTAAACTTCATCTTCCAGACGCCATTTCAGTGTCACGCCGCCCTTTTCATTCTGGTCGAGGGCGGGAATGGCCGAGAGCAGCCGGCGCGTATAGGCTTCTCTCGGACTGTCGAAAATCGTGTCGCGGTCACCCTCTTCTATGATGCGGCCGTCCTGCATGACGACGACACGGTCGGCCACCTGCTCGACCACGCCGAGATCGTGGCTGATGAACAGGCAGGAAAAGCCGTAACGTTTCTGCAGATCGGAAAAGAGATCGAGCACCTGCGCCCGCACTGTCACGTCGAGCGCCGAGACCGGCTCGTCGGCGATCAGGAACCGCGGACGGCGGGCAATGGCGCGGGCAATCGCCACGCGCTGGCGCTGGCCGCCGGAAAGCTCGTGCGGATAGCGGGCGGCAAAGTCGGCGCCGAGTCCCACTTCCTCCAGGGTTTCCAGCGCCCGCTTGCGCTTGGCGGCCTGGTCTAGGTCAGGCACGAGCCGCAGCGCCTCCTCCACCAGTGCCTGAATGGTCATGCGCGGATCGAGCGAGGAGTAGGGATCCTGAAACACCATCTGGCAATTCAGGCGGTAATCCTTCCAGTCCTCGTTGCGCTCGCGGCCCTGAAAGCGGATATGCCCTTCGCTTTCCTGCACGAGCCCGGCGATGGTGCGGCCAAGCGTCGTCTTGCCGGAACCTGAACCGCCGACGAGCGCCACGACCTCGCCCTCATGAATATCGATGCTGACGCCATGCAGCGCCCGCTTCGGTTTGGCCTTCTTCAGCAGAGATTTGCGGCCGGCATAATCGACGACGATATCGCGGGCCGAAACCATTGGCGCCTTGGAGGTGTCGATATTGCGTGGCTCGCCGCGGAACGGCAGGGAGGAAAGCAGTTTTTTCGTATAGGGGTGCTGCGGCGCGTCCAGCAAATCCTCGGTGCGGCCCTGTTCGACAATCGCGCCTTTTTCCATCACCACGATACGGCTGGTATAACGTGCCACCATCGGCAGATCGTGGCTGATGAGGAGAACGGCGGTGCCTTCCGCCCGCGTCAGCTCCACCATCAGTTCCATGACATCGCGCTGGATGACCGCGTCAAGCGCCGTCGTCGGCTCATCGGCGATCAGCAAAGCGGGTTTCAGCAGCATGACCGAGGCCAGCATGATGCGCTGGCGCATGCCGCCGGAGAACTCGTGCGGATAGGCCGTCAGCGCACCTTCCGGATCGCGGATGCCCACACGCCGCAGCATGTCGAGAATTTTCTCGCGGCGCTCCTCCGGCGACAATTTGGTATGAAGGATCAGCCCCTCCTCCAGCTGCCGGCCTATCGTCATCGATGGGTTTAGGGAGGTCATCGGCTCCTGAAACACAACGCCGATCTCCGCGCCGCGCAGACGCCGTAGCTCCTTCACCGGCAGGGACATGACATCCTGCCCCTTGTAGATGATCGACCCGCCGGTGACGGCGATGGCCGGTGGCAGAAGCGAGATGAGCGCGCGGGTGGCGAGCGTCTTGCCCGAACCGCTTTCGCCGACGATGCCGAAGATTTCGCCCGCGGCAATATCGAAGGAGACATCCTTGACCACCCGGTGGCCGGTTCTGGCGACTTCGAGGGAAAGGCCGCGAACGGTGAGAAGTGCATTATCCGTCATTTGAGACCTCTCATGCGCGGGTCAAGCCTGTCGCGAAGGGCATCGCCCAGAAGATTGATGCCAAGCAGCGTCAGCGCGATGCACAGACCGGGGAAAAGCCCGAGCCAGACGGCCTGCTGGATGAAGGGCCGGCCGGCGGCCAGCATGTTGCCCCAGGTGGGGGCCGGCGGCGGCACGCCGAGGCCGAGGAAGGAGAGCGCGCTTTCCGACAGGATGGCCCAGCCGAACATGGAGGTGGCAAGAACCGTGATCGGCGCGATGCAATTGGGCAGGATGTGGCGGAACATGGTGTAGATCTCACCATTGCCCATTACCAGCGACGCCTCGATGAATTCCCGCTCACGCAGGGAAAGCACGGCACCGCGCACCACGCGGGCCATGGATGGCGTATAGGCGATGCCGAGCGCGAAGATGATGCCATACTGGTTGGCGCCGAAAACCGCGAGCAGGCCGAGCGCGAGCAGAATGCCCGGAAAGGCGAGAAGCGCATTGTTGATGGCCATGATGACGCCATCCACCCAGCCGCGCGCATAACCGCTGACGAGGCCGATCAGCGTGCCGCAGATCGTCGCGAAGCTGACCGTCAGAAAGCCGATCCAGACGCTGGCGCGGGCGCCGACCATCAGACGGCTCAAAACATCGCGCCCGAATTCGTCGGTGCCGAGAAGATGGCTCGGACCGGGTGCGGCGAGACGCGAGGCAAAGCCGAGCTTCATCGGGTCATAGGGCGTCCAGAACAGACCGGTTGCGGCGGTGATGAGCAGGAGGGCGATGAGAAAGCCGCCGATAAGCTCGTTAAGTGTGAACTTTTTCATTCGGCAACCACACGCGGATCGAAGAGGGGATAAAGAAGGTCGACGAAGAGGTTGACCAGCACATAGGACAGCGAGACGAACAGCAGGCAGCCTTGAATGACGGGGTAATCGCGGGCGAAAATACTGTCGACCATCAGCCGCCCGAGGCCGGGAATGGTGAACACCGTCTCGATGACGGCGATGCCGCCGAGAAGATTGCCGAGGATAAGGCCGATCATCGTCCATGTCGGGCCGAAGGCGTTCTTGAAGGCGTGCCGCCAGAGAACGGCGCTTTCCGAAAGGCCCTTGGCGCGGGCATGGGTGATGTAATCCAGCCGCAGCACTTCCAGCGTGGAGGCACGCGCCATGCGGATCAGAACGCCCATTTCATGGATCACCAGCGTCATGACGGGCAGGACGAGATAGAGTAGGCCACCGACGAAATTGTCGCTGATCGACACATATCCCAGCACCGGCAACCAGCCGAGCTTGAGGCCGAAAAACAGAAGAAGCAGAAGACCCAGCCAGAATGTCGGAATGGACAGAAGCAGGGTCGCCGTTCCCACCAGCGCCAGATCGGTGAGGCTGTTCTGTTTCCAGGCGGCGATAACACCCGCCGGAACCGCGATCAGGCTGGCGAGCAGCACCGCGACCACCACGATCTCGGCACTGACGAGAAAACGCGAGACGACCAGCGGCAGCACCGCCTCATCATTAACGATGGAGCGGCCGAAATCGCCCTGCACCACATTGCCGGCCCAGATGAGGAACTGTTGCGGCATGGATTTGTCGAGGCCGAGTTCGGTCCTCATCGCTTCGATCTGCTCCGGTTGCGCCATGTCGCCCAGCATCAGGGCAGCCGGATCGCCGGGAATGAAGCGGATGAGCGCAAAGACCGTGATCGACACGAATGCGATCGTCGGCAGCGCCATCAAAAGACGGCTCAGTATGAATCTTATCATCGGTTCCCCACGATTGATGGCAGGGAATGGTATCCCGCCTCTATCGGTTTCGTTGTTGGTGACTATGACGGATTGATAAATAAGGCGCAATATTATGCATAAACGTCATATATCTATGCAGAATGACGGCGTGTTTCATCCTGATGAGGACAATGAGATTTTCCGCTCAAAATCCCGTTTTCAGTCGATTTTTTGCGAAAGCTGGATTTCCCGCTTCAAGGCATCGCTCAGCGCCTGCGCAGCGATGGACAGCGGTGCGCCGGAAGCACGGGCTAGGCCGAATTCCTGTGTGGCCTGCGGAACGAATGGCCGGGCGACAACGGGAAGATGCCGGTAGAGGTTCGCATAAAAACTGCTGATGATCGTGACCCCCAGCCCATGCGCGACATAAGCGCAGGCGGAACTGTTGGTGTGGGTCTCGATCTTCACCATCGGCTTGACGCCGGCCTTCTTGAAAACCTGATCGAGCGCCATGCGGTTCGGCCGCTGGCGGCCGATCAGGATGAGCGGAACATTGCGCAGGTCCTTGACGGTGATTTCCTCAAGCTTGGCCAAGGGATGATCCTCCCGAACCACACAGACGCTCTTGCCTGTCGCAACACGTTCGACATCGATGCCCGGCCCGATCTCGCCTTCCATCCGCAGGAAACCGAGATCGATCACCCGCTCGCCGACGAGCTTGTTGATGGCGGTCGTCGTTTCGAAAAATGTCTCGATGCGAACGCCGGGAAAATCCCTGACATAATCGATCAGCATGGCAGGCGCGAAATTTTCCCACATGCTGCTCGGCAAGCCGATGCGGACGATTTCCGGACCGGCCGCGCCATTGCGCAAATCCTCAGCGTGGCCGGACATGCGATCGACCGCAAGCAGCACGTTTTCCGCATCCCGCGCAAGAAGCACCGCCTCCGGCGTCGGGATCAATCGCCCCTTGTCACGGGCAAACAGCGTCAGCGACAGGTCGGCCTCAAGTTGGGCCAGAAGTCGGCTGATACCGGACTGGCTGAGACCCATGGCCTTGGCGGTGGCGATGGTGGAGCCGGTGGAAAGAAGCGTGCGCAGAACTTCGAGCTGCTTGATGTTCATGAGGCCAGCACCATGGGTGAAGAAACGAGCCGGTTTCGGTTCAGACGTTTTGCCGCCGATAGACCTTGATGTCACCGGTTTTTTTGCGTCGCCACTTGCCCGGCACGGTCGCCGGTTACAATTCCACCTCATAGACCGCGTCATGGGTGGCCACACGCACCTCTCCCGATGGCGTCACCCAGCCGCGAAACATGCCTGATGTATTGTATGACGCGGATATGCCGCCTTCGGCATCGATTGCGACGAGACCCGCGCCGATATCGTAGGGTGCCAAATCCTTATGGACGAGATTCCCGGCGGCGGTCTCCAGATCCTGCCCGAGATAGGCAACGCGGGACGCGATCTCGTGGCCGACGACATAACGGATGAAAAACTCGCCCTTGCCGGTGCCGGAAACGGCGCAGGCCCCATCCCGCGCATAGGTGCCAGCCCCGATCACCGGGCTATCTCCCACCCGGCCATCCGGCTTGTTGGTGTAGCCGCCGGTCGAAGTGGCCGCCGCGAGATGACCCATCGCATCGAGCGCAACTGCGCCGACGGTTCCGTGCTTTTCGTTTTCCGTCGCCTCCGTGCCGGTGGCGGCATGGCGCTTCATTGCCGCCAGCGCCTCAAGGCGCTTTTGGGTGGTGAAATAGGATTGAGGCTCGGTGGTGAGCCCCTTTTCCTTCGCAAAGCGGTCGGCCGCCTCCCCCGTCAGATAGACGGCACGTTCGTCCGCCATCAGCGCGCGGGCCGCCTTTACCGGGTTGCGGATGGCGCGGGAGGCGCTGATCGCACCCGCCGCCAGCGTTTCACCATCCATGATCGAGGCATCGAGTTCGTGAATGCCGTTTTCATTGAGCGCCGCCCCGTGGCCGGCGTTGAAATGCGGACTGTCCTCCATGACGACGACCGCCGCCTCAACCGCTTCAAGCGCGGTTCCGCCAGCCTTCAGCACGCCATAACCGGCGCGCAGCGCCGCTGCCAGATCGTCGCGCGCGGCAGCCCACTCCCCGGCCGTCATGCTGTCTTCCGGCATCACGCCGCAACCACCGTGAATGGCCAGTGCGATCTTCGTCATTGCTCACTCCCTCGTCGCCCCGCCAGCGGCAGGGCCTCTTATCATCAATGAAAGGCGATATCGCCGATGACCCGCACGCGCACCCTGCGAGCGCCGCCAGGCAGATAGGCGATCGGAATATCCTCCACCTCAAGCGTCTTGAGGCTCGCCCGCTCCGCACCGGATGCGACCGCCGCGTTCTGCGCCTCGGTCTCGGCTTTCGCAAGGGCTTCGTCCCGGCTCAGGCCGGAAAACACCTGATCGACCTCGCCGGAAACCTGCGCCATCGCCGCACCCAGCGCATTGGCAACGCCGGCATTTTCCACGCGCAGCACTTCCGACGCACCCGGAACCGTCTCGGGGATCAGGAATGCTCCGCCGCCGACAGCAACCAACGGCACGTCTTCGGCGGATGTCTTCATCTGGTCGAAACTGTCGGCCACCATGTCACGGATGCGTTGAAGCGTGGCCTGCACGAAAGCCGGATCGAGGTCTTTTACTCGGTCGCGGTCACCCATCTCGATCAGACCGGCGGCAACCGCGATATCCGATGTGGTCAGCGTCTCACCGCCGAAAACGCGGGCTTCCGTCAGGATGCGATAACCGACCGAGCGCGGACCGATCTTGCCCGTCTCAAGGTCAACGATGGTGCCGCCGCCGAGCGCAATCGGCAGAAGATCGGGCATACGAAAGAGCGTGCGCACCCCACCGATATGAACGATATTGTTCGCCTCGCGCGGAAAACCGCCGACAAGGCAGCCGATATCGGAGGTGGTGCCGCCGACATCCACCACCATGGCATCGGAAAGCCCGGTGAGGAAGGCCGCACCGCGCATCGAGTTCGTCGGGCCGGAAGCGAAGCTGTGCACGGGGTTGGCGGCGGCCACATCCGCAAGCGCAACGGTGCCGTCATTCTGGGTCAGATAAAACGGCGCCTTCACGCCCGCTTCGCGCAGCGCATCCGAAAATGCCTGAACCGTGGTCTTACCGAGCGTTTGCAGCGCTGCGTTCAGGAGAGCGACATTTTCCCGCTCCAGAAGCCCGATGCGGCCAAGCGTATGGGAAAGCGTGATGCGTGCATCAGGGATCACCGAACGGACGATTTCCGCCGCCCGCACCTCGCACTCCGTCGTCAGCGGCGAGAAAGTTGCAGAAATGGCAATGGAGGTGATGCCCGCATCGCGAATTTTCATCGCCGCTTCGCGGATTTCATCGGGAACCATGGGCACCAGCGGACTACCGTCATATTCATGGCCGCCATGCACCATGAAGATCAGCGGATCGACGGCATCGCGCAGATCCTTCGGCCAGTCGCACATGGGCGGCAGCGAAGAACCTGTTGGCAGCGCGATGCGGATGGCCGCAACCCGCTCCAGCCGGGCGCGCTCCACCACCGCATTGGTGAAATGCGTCGTGCCGATCATCACCGCATCAATCGGCCGGTCCGCCGCGCCGACATGGCCCGCCACATGGGCAAGCGCCGCCTTTACGCCGGATAGGACATCCTGCGTGGTCGGAACCTTGATGGAAGCCACGATGGTGTCGCCATCGATCAAAACGGCATCCGTATTGGTGCCGCCAACGTCAATACCGATGCGTTTCATGGGAATACCGATCTGAAGTCAATGTCATAACCGAAGGCGCGCGGGCCGACGGCGGCGATGCCGGCAGGCGTCGTCAAAAGTTCCGGCGCGGGCAGGGCGACAACCGTCACGCGCTGACCGTAACGCACCGATTCCGTACCGATGGCGCCACCGGAAACCGTATCGAGAAGGCAGAGCAGGTCCGGCGTCATGGCGACTGGCTGGCCATCACGGAAGGCAACGGCCCACTCATTCTGGAAGGCGAGCTCCATGCGCGAACCGCGGTCGGCATCGATACCTTCAATGGTCGTGCTGCCGCGCAGAAAACCGCCAGTGGTCTCGCGCGCCACATCCACCACCTTGCCGCGGAACAGCTGCTTGCCGCCCTCGTGGTCGAGAACCGCCTGAACCGGATCGTCATGGCGCGCACGGGCTGCCATCACCGCGCGCCCGAGTTCGGTCGCCTTGGTGACGGTGTAATGAATACCCCATTCCTTCACTTCCTTGCCGGTGCGGGGGGCCTTGCATGTGGCGGCGGTGGAGCCTACTTCGGTGCAGACCTTGCGCGATATGCGCTCCATCCATTTCCAGGAAGCCGCGCGGGTCACGATCACCTCATTGTCGCGCACGTCGACCAGCGACAGCGGAAACATCGGCAGGTTGCCGATGGCGAAAGATGTCATCTGCGCTTCGGGATAGGCGCGTCCCATGGCGTCCGCATTCACGACCGGCCGGTCGAGAACGGCGGCGGCGAGGAAGGAAGAAAGCGCATTCGAGCCGCCGATCTCAACGCTCATGATCGCCCGGAACGGCTTGCCGAGATAATCCTCCATCACCTCGACGGCACGGGCGAGATGCACGGGATCACCCAGTCGTTCCTGACCGACAAGCGGCGCACCCATCTTGGAGACGACGGCAACCATGTCGTCATCGGCAAGCGCCATGGGATCCATGACCTTCACCCGCCGCCCCTCGGCATAGAGACGCCGCAGATTGAGCGTCGAGATATAGGGGTTGCCGCCGCCACCCGTTCCCAGAATCCAGGCACCGGTGGCCAGAGGTTCGATATCGTCTTCGGAAAATTCCTGGATCATGCGTCATCCTCGGGCATGCCGCAGCCTTTCCGGCCGCAGGCGATGCTCCTTCCCTTTGAAGTTCCAAGTCTGGCCAACCCCGCCTTTGCGGCGGGGCCGGGTTTCATGAGGCGGAGATCACTCCGCCTTGCAGTCCCAATGGAAGTTGGAGAAGTTCAGGTCCCAGCTCTGCATGGGAATGAACTCGTAACCCTGAAGGCACTTGTTCGCCGCGTAACGGCGGTTCGGCGCAACGGCCCAGACGTCAGGCTGAAGATCGGCAATCTTCGTCTGCAGTTCCTTGTAGGTGGCGTTCTGCTCGTTGACATCAGTTGTGGAGCGAACCTTGTCAATCAAGCCGTCGATCTCCGCATTCTGCAACCATTCCATCGACATCCAGGTACCGGAGGCCTTGGAGTGATACTGGTTGTAGAACATCGAATCCGGCGACGGATAGGTCGGCGAGATGTTCACCTGCGTCGATGCAGGCGTCGTTTCCGGCTTAGAGGAAAGCTCGACGATCCGGTTCCATGGCTCCGGCTTGATATCGAGCGTAATGCCAATCTGTTCGAGGCTGGATTGCAGCAGCAGCGCCACTTCCGCCTCAAAGGCCAGCGAAGCGACATAGCTGTTGACCAGCGTGATCTTCTGGCCGGCATATTTCGACTTCGCCAGCTCTTCCTTGGCCTTTTCCAGATCGTAGACGCCCGGCTGGATATCGCCGTTATGCGCATCCTTGAACGCGTCGGAAAGCGGCCCCTTCATATCGAAGCCCGGATAGATCACTTCCTGGATCGTCTTGTAGTCGGTCGCATAGGCGATGGCGCGGCGCACGTGGACGTCGTCCGTCGGATAGACCTTGGTGTTGAGCTTGATGACGAAACCGCCGGCGGTGCGGGTCTGGATCAGCTTGTAACCCTTCATCCGGCCGATGGACTCATAGGTGTCGTTGCCAAGCCCGTGCGAGGAAAGGCCGAGTTCGCCCTTTTCCGCCAGCGCCTTGACGGTGGCGTCGTCGCTGGTCTGCACGAAGCGTACTTCGTCGATGGGCTTGCCCTTCGTCCAGCCGAGGAAATAATCGGCATTGCGGGCGATGACCATATCGGCCGAACGATTGTAGCTGACCAGCTTGTAGGGGCCGGAGCCGGCGGAATGTTCGCCGACATAGGCCTCGCCCCATTTGTCTTCCGGCTTGGCATTGGCTTCGATCAGCGTCTTGTTCATCGCCATCATCAGCGGCGTCGCCGCCATGAAGGGCGAGAACTGGCGCTCGATCTTCATGAGCAGCGTGGCATCGTCAGGCGCGGTAACGTTTTCGGGCTTCAGCACGCCGACGATGAGGTTCGACGGGCCCTTGTTGATTCCGAGCAGGCGCTGGATCGACCAGGCAAGATCGGCAGCCTTCACCGCCGTGCCATCCTGGAACTTCGCATCGTTGCGCAGGTGGAAGGTATAGGTCAGGCCGTCCGGCGAAATATCCCAGGATTTTGCCAGATGCGGCACGATTTCGCCCTTGGCGTTCACCGTGGTCAGGCCGTCATACATGTTCACGATGGCCATGTAGCCGGTGTAATCGGTCACCTTCGCCGGGTCGAGCGAGCTGAATATCTGCATGGTGTTGACCGCAACTGACACCTTGTCTTCCGCAATGGCTGCGGAAGAAACAAACGGCAGCACGAGCGCCGTGCCGAGCGCCAGCGCGGCGAGACGGGAAGAAAGTACAGGCATTTTCATTATCGTTCTCCTCTTTATTGCGGGGCGTTGGCCCCGCTTATGGTTAGGCAGCCTTGCTGACCGGGACGGGCAGCGGTGAGAAAGGAATGTCCGGATAACCGAAGGCCGCCGGCCCGACGACCTCAAGCGCGCGGGCGCTGCGCAACAGGTCGTGGCAGGGGATGGCGATGACGGCCACGCGCTGGCCGTAGCGCAGCACTTCGGTGGTGATCGGATAACCCGTGTCGACATCGAGCAGGACGATCAAATCGGGCACCGTCACTTCCAGTTTGCCGTCACGGGAAAACAGCAGGAATTCGTTCTGGATGGCGACGCCCGCCGTCTGGCCTGCGCAATCGTCGAAGCCGGAGAGCGTGAGATCGCCAACCGCGAAACCGCCGCGCAGGTGGCGCTTCAGATCGGTGATCTTGCCGTTGAAGATGCGCTTTCCACCTTCGAGCGCGCAGACTGCGGCAATAGGGTCTTCCTGCTGTTTGCGGGCGCGGATCACTGCCTCACCGATGGCAATCGCCTTGGTATAGGTTTTCGGAATGCCGTACTGGTGCACGTAATGCGCCTGCATCGGCGCGGTCGCCAACATCGCACCGCCGCCCTGCGAGACGACGCAGGCGCGCGCCATGCGCTCGTGCCAGACCTCGGAAACGGCATGGCTGAAGATGACGGCGTTGCCGTGCAGATCGCACATCACCGATGGCGTAGAACTATGGCCATAGATGGAGAAGGTGGTCATCTGCATTTCCGGGAAAGCCCGGCCCATGCCGTCGCAATCGAGGATCGGCAGGCCGCCCAGCGCCGCCGTCACCAGCGGGTTCATCGAATTGGAACCGCCGATTTCCTCGCAGACGATGGCGTCGACGGGCGTGCGGATCAGCTCTTCCATCGCCCGCAGGCAGCGCAGGCCTTCGCGGCCTTCTCGAATGCGCTCGACGCCGACGACAGGCGCGCCGATGCCGCCGATGGACATGCAGAGCGCGTCCGGCTCGATGGCATCGGTTGCGAGAATCTTCATCTCGTAACCGGCCTTCATGGCCTCCAGCGCCAGCAGCTTGCCAAGATAGGGATTGCCGCCGCCGCCCGTGCCGAGGATGCCGGCGCCGATTTCCAGCGCATCGAGATCTTCACGGGTCAGCGTCCGCAATGCCGCTTCGTCATATTTCAGCTTGCGTGTCTCAGCCATGATTGGCTCCCATTTCTCCAACAACTTTCACATGAATGCGGGTGGCGTTGCCGGGCAGATAGGCAAGCGGCATGTCCTCGCGCTCGATCACTTCGAGCGTTTCGGCAATCGCACCAGCGGCAATCGCCTTTTCGCGGGCCTCCGCTTCCGCCTCGGCCAGTGCGCTCTCGCGCGTGCGTCCGTCCACCAGTGAGAAGACCCGGTCCGTCTCACCGCTGATCTGCGCAATGGCCGCGCCGACGGCATTGGCCACCGCGAAATTCTCAGGCCGGATGACCTCAAGATCACCGATGCGATCCGGCATCAGGATGGAACCGCCGCCAACGGCGATCACCGGCACCGGCGACGACGAGATGCGGCTGCGCTCCACACAGGCTTCGAGCATGTCGTTGATCTTGTCGACCGCCGCATTCACGAGCTTTTTGTCGAGGCTGGAGACCAGCGCCTTCTCGCCCACATCCGCCTTGCCGGAGGCAACGGCGATATCGGTCGCTGTCAGGGTCGAGCCACCGAAGCAGAGCGCCTCGCGGCGAACACGGTAACCGACGGATTTCGGCCCGACGGTCAGGCCGTGATCGCCATTGACCACCAGCGAGCCGCCGCCAAGACCGATGGAGAAGACGTCAGGCATGCGGAAATTGGTGCGCACCCCGCCAATATCCACCGTGGTCGAGGCCTGACGCGGGAAGCCGTGAGACAGCGAGCCGACATCGGAGGTGGTGCCACCGATGTCCACCACCACGGCGTCCTTGAGGCCGGTGAGGAAGGCCGCACCGCGCATGGAATTCGTCGGGCCTGAAGCGAAAGTGAGCACGGGAAAACCGCGCACCACATCAGCCGCCATCAGCGTGCCGTCGTTCTGGGTAATATAAAACGGGCAGGTGATGCCCGCAGCCTTCAGCGCTTCGCCGAAAGCCGCAACCGTGCGGTCGGCCAGCGACAGCAGGCTGGCATTCATGATTGCCGCACTTTCACGCGCAAGCAGGCCGTGACGACCAATATCCTTGGACATCACCACCGGCAGGCCGGGGCAGCGTTCCTGCAGGATTTCCTTCGCCCGCAGCTCCATTGCTTCGTTGATGCCGCTGAAAACGCAGGTAACGGCAGCCGCCTTTAAGCCCTTGGCGCGGATATCGGCAGCGATGCGGACGATCTCGTCCTCATCGAGCGGCGAAATTTCGCGTCCGTCGAATTCATAACCGCCGCGCACCTGATAACCGTGGTTGCCGACGATTTCACGGAGATCATCCGGCCAGTCGACCATGGGCGGCAGCCCGGCGCCGGACGGCAGGCCGAGACGGATGGCGGCCACCTCGTCCATATGCCGGCGCTCGATCACCGCATTGGTGAAATGCGTGGTGCCGATCATCACGGCGCCAATGCGCGCCCTGTCTATGCCCGACGCCTCGATGACCTTTTCAAGGGCTTCGATGACACCGGATGTCACATCCTCTGTCGTGGAGGCCTTCACCCCCGCCAGAACGGTTTTATCCTGCAACACAACGGCATCGGTATTCGTGCCGCCGACGTCAATTCCAACGCGATACACGTCAGGCTCCTCTTTCATCAATCGGTCGTTTTTACGAGGAAGCGCATGCGCTCTTCCTCGGTCACCGTGGGTTTGAGACGTTCTTCCTCGTCGGTGACGACGGGGATGGCCGCGATCAGGGCGCGGGTATAGGGATGGGCCGGCTCGGCGAAGACCGCCGACGTCACACCCTCTTCGACAATCTCGCCCCGCAGCATGATGGCGATGCGCGAACAGAAATTGCGCATCAGCGACAGGTCGTGCGAGATCATCAGATAGGTCAGGCCGAGCTCCTCGCGCAGCTGCAACAGAAGGTCGATAACCGTCTTCTGCACGGAGACATCGAGTGCCGCCGTCGGCTCATCGAGGATGAGAATTTTCGGCTCGGCCGCGAGCGCGCGGGCAATCGCTACGCGCTGCTTCTGACCACCGGAAAGCTCGTGCGGATATTTGCCGAGATAGGATTGCGGCAGCCGCACCAGCCCCATCAGTTCCTGCATACGGTTTTCACGCGCAGGCCCGTCCATGCCGATGGATTTCAGCGGCAGGGCAAGCGTCTGTTTCACCGTGCGCTTCGGATTGAGCGAGGTGCCCGGATTTTGATAGACAATCTGCGTCAGCCGCTTGCCGCGCTCAGGAGCCGGGGCGTCGATAACAAGATTGCCAGACGTGGGACGCGAAAGGCCCATGATCATGCGCGCAACCGAGGTCTTGCCGGAGCCTGACTCACCCGCAAGGCCGAAAACCTCGCCTTCCTTCAGGGTCAGGTTCATATCGCGGACGGCGTGATAACCGTTGCGGCGGCCGTAAATCTTATTCAGCCCTTCGATGGTGACGATGGGCGAGCGCGTGCTCTGCGCCAGATCGGCAACGCGCGGGCCATAGAGCGGCGGCACGGCATCCAGCAGCGAACGCGTATAATCCTCGGCAGGAGCATGTAGGATCTGCCTGCAAGGACCGGTCTCGACGATATCGCCGTGATGCATGACCACGACCCTGTCCGCCACCTTACGCACGACGCCGAGATTGTGGGTGATCATCAGCAGCGCCATGTTTTCTTCGGCGACCAGCTGGTTGATGAGGTTGAGGATTTCATCCTGCGTCGTCACGTCAAGCGCCGTGCCCGGTTCGTCGGCGATCAGGAGCTTCGGCTGGTGCAGCAGCGCAAGTCCGACCAGCACGCGCTGGCGCATGCCGCCCGAAAGTTCGGAGGGATAGGCGTTCATCACCCGCTCGGTGTCGGCAAGCTGCACCCGGCGTAGAACGGCCGCGATACGGTTGCGGCGCTCGGACTTGGACGAGTTGATGCCGTCGCGTTTGTCGGCAAAACGCATGACATCATCGAGATGCGTGCCGATCTTGAAGACCGGATTGAAGGAAGACAGCGGGTCCTGCATGATCAGCGAAAACGCCGTGCCCTTCAGCGCCTCACGCTCCCTGCGCGGTAAGGAAAGCACATCCCGGCCATCGATGACGATCGCACCGGAGGTGATCGCGGCATTCTTCGGCAAAGTGCCAATGATCGCCTTGGCGGTGACGGATTTTCCCGATCCGGTCTCGCCGATCAGGGCCACGCGCTCGCCGGCGGCAACCGTGAAAGCGACATCGCGCAGCACCTGCCGGGTGCGGCCGTAATTGGTGAAGGTGACGTTGAGGTTTTCGACCTTGAGAAGCGGTTCAGTCATGGCCTTAGCTTTCCACGTCGAACATGTCGCGCAGGCCGTCGCCCAGCAGGTTGAAACCCAGCGTCACGTAAAGCACGGCCGCACCGGGGCAGAGCACTTCCCACCAGAAATCCGGCATGAACTGGCGCCCGTCGGCGACCATCGATCCAAGGTCAGGCGTCGGCGGTTTGACGCCGAAACCGAGGAAGCTCAGCGTCGCCCCGAACAGGATGACGAAGGCGGCATCGAGCGTCGTCTTGACCGAAATGACCGAAACGCAGTTGGGCAGTATTTCGCGGAAGAGGATGTGTAACGGGCCCGCACCGGCAAGACGCGCCGCCTCAATATAGTCTTCCGAGGCGATGGACTTCGACACCGAATAGATCAGCCGCGCGTGCCAGGTCCACCACAGCAGCGTGATCGCGATCATGGCGTTCATCAGTGTCGGTTCCAGGAGGTTCGAGACCGCGAGCGCCATGACCAGTGGCGGCATGGCCAGCATCACATTCGTCAGGCCGCTGATAAGTTTTTCAGTCCAGCCGCCGAAATAACCGGCGATGAGGCCAAGCACGGTTCCGACCGGCACCGAAATTCCGAGCACGCCGATGACGAGAAGCAGCGAGACACGCAGTCCAAAGATGGTGCGGGAAAAGATATCGCGCCCTGCCTTGTCGGTGCCGAACCAGTGTTCGAGATCCGGCGGCATATGGCGGGCGCGGAAATCGACGACCGCGCCGATATGTTTCGGATAGGGCGTAAGCCAGGGTGCGAATACCGCCAGCACCAGAACCGATAGCAGGATCAGCGAGCCGATGACCGCCGCCGGATTGCGGCTGAAGCGATACCACATCATGTAACCGGCGCTTAAGCCCCGATCGGTGGGTTCGAGCATTTTCATATCAGCCATCAGCGAGCCTCCTTGCGGCGCAGGCGCGGGTCGATGATCGAGATCAGAACATCCACGATCAGGTTCGCAACGATGAAGAACAGGCCGGCCACCAGCACCACGGCGGTCACGGCGTTGAGGTCTTTCTGCAGGATGGCGTTGAGCCCATAGGAAGCAAAACCGCCCCAGGCGAAGACCATCTCGATCACGAAGGCATTGCCGATCAGCGACGCGAATTCGAGACCCATGATCGTCAGCGGCGCGATGGAAGAGAGCTTCAGCAGGTAACGGAAGATGATGACCCGCTCCGGCACGCCGAAGCTTTGCAGGGTGAGCACATGGTCCTTGCGCTGGTTCTCGATCATCGAGGAGCGCGTGATGCGGGTGATCTGGCCGATGCCGGCCATGGAAAGCGCAAATGCTGGCAGTGCAAGGTGTTTCAGCGCATCCAGCACCACATCGAACCGTCCGGCCAGCGTGCCGTCGATGAGGATGAAGCCCGTCGGGCCGCCCTGCCAGCCCAGCGAGTGGTCAAGCCTGCCGATGATCGGCCAGCCGGAGAGAAACCGGGCGGCCAGCAATTGCAGCGTGATGGCGAAAAGAAAGCTCGGGATCGTGACCCCGGTGAGCGAGAGGATGCGACCGATATGGTCAAGCGGCCGGTCGCGGTAATGCGCAGTGATGACGCCGAGCGGGATGGCGACGGCAAACATGAAGATGACCGAGACAAGTACCAGCTCCACGGTAGCCGGAACGGTCTGCGCCAGATCGGTAGTCACCGGGCGTTGCGACACCAGCGAGAAACCAAGATCACCTTGCAGGGCATTGCCGATATAGTCGAGATATTGGACGGCAAGCGGCTTATCGAGGCCCATCTCGCCGCGCAGCGCATCCACCTGCTCCTGCGTTGCCGCAGGACCGAGCGCCATGCGGGCGGGATCGCCCGGCACCACGCGGGCGAGCACGAAAATCATGATGGACAGGGCGATCATGACCAGCACGAAGGTGCCGAGCCTGTTCAAAATCGCGACCAGCGGATGTTGCTGCATCGGTGGAACGTTCCTTGTGCATCGGTTGCGTGAGCACAAGTTTTCACCACATGTCCCTTTGAACAATCTGGAAAAGGTATAGTTTTTTGAAAGATAAGTATAGGTTTTCAAGATTAAATCTCCTATGCCTTTGCGAATGACGCTGCTTCCCCGCACCCGCCTCTGCCGTCGCATCGCCAGCGAAACCGCCGGCGTGGTCTTTCTGCGCGCGCCGGCGGGTGCGGGAAAAAGCGTGCTGCTGGAAATGCTCGCAAAAGAGTTCGGAACCGACGTGTGCCGGACGCACCAGCCGCGAAGCGACGAGATCGAAAATGGCTGTCTCCTGTGGGACGTGCCGGTTTTCGCGCGGGCGGCCCGCATGCCCGCCGCCATTCTGGAGGCGGTGCGTCTGGTGGTCATCGCCTGCCGGCCGGATCAACGGATCAGCGGACTGGCCCGGCAAATCCTGCATCGCGGTTCGCTCACCATCGGGCCGAATGAACTGCTTCTTGGTGAGGACGAGGTGAAAGACCTGCCAGCTGAGCAGAAACGTCTCGCACTCCACGACTATGCGGGTTGGCCGGCTTTTCTGTCACTGGCGCGTTTTCCGGATGAAACGCTGTGTGCAGATTATCTGCGGGAAAACTACCTGCCGCATCTTTCTCCCGCCCAGACGGTTGAGCTTTCCTTCTGGCTGGAAAACCCCTCTGCGGAGCCAGAGGCGGACTGGACCGAACTGCTGCCGCCTTTCCTCACCGGAAATCCCGACAACCACCCCACCCTGATACGGCTTCTGGGCGTGGCTGCTCGGGAACGTCTCGCCACGCTGCAGGCCGGCAGCGCCGTGGTGGAGGTCGCATCGGCTTTCGAAAAGGAAGGCCGGGCGCTTGCGGCCATGGCGATGCTGCTCGACCGTGGTTACGAGACCCATGCCGCGCAAATCCTTGAACGCGCCCATGGCCGCGAACTGATCTACAGAAGCAGCGTCGACAGGTTTCGCGAGATCATCATGCGGTTTTCGCAGGATATGATCGCAACGAATGAAACCGTGCTCTTCGCCGTTACCCGCGCCCTGCTGAAACAGGGTGAGTTGCAGCGCGTGCGCCATCTGCTCGGCAAGAGCCTCGGGTCGGATTATCTCGATCCGCTGAAAGTGCTTGCCCGTAGCTCACGCTTTTCCTTCGCCGCCCGCACCTTCCGGCTGAATCTGATGATTGCCGAGGACCTGACGCCCAATGACGCGGTGATAACCCGTCTAGCCGAGTTCATGGCCGACTACCCCATGGACGACCACGGCAAATGGGCGGCCTATTACAATGCGTTGCTGGAATTCGAAATTCGCCGCCGAAATTTCCGCGAAGCGGAGGCGGCAGCGGCCCGCGCGCTCATTTATCTGCGCAAGATGGGCGGGCAGCCTCTGCTCGAGTTCTTCATCCATCTGCACCAGATCGTGCTACGGTTGATGAGCGGTGACGTGCTGCTAGCCCGTCGGGCGGCGCAGGAGGCACGCGCACGGCTGGAACAGGTGCCGCATGATGCCGCGCAGGAGTTCCGAATGTTGCGGCTGGCGGAAGCCTGTCTTGCCTATGAGGCGGGAAAGCCGCGCGACCTTCTGCATTTCGTCGAGCACGAATTCGATCACTTCGCCGCTGCCGAGATCTGGCCGAGCCTGATGCAGTTTGCCCTGTTTTACGCCTCGCAGGTGTTGATCGACCATTTTCCGATGACGGTTCGTCCGGGCTTTCTCGACGGCTTGTGGATCCATCTTTCGGAAGGGCTGCAATTCCATGCGATGATGGAAATCAGGACGGCCCTCGCCTATCAGAACGCCAACCGCTGGGCGGATGCCGCCGCGACACTTTCGGCAATCCGCATGCCGATCGGCCGCAACTGGGTGGAAAGTGCGCATGAGGATCTTTCCCGGCTGACACGCCGAGACGAAATCGCCTATGTCATGGCATGGCTGCGCGATGCGGTGCATCTTTTCACGCCGCGCGCCTATCTCTCCCGCCAGATCGACGCGATGATCGCCAATCCCAAGGTCACCAACCGCGAGAAGGTCGCGCTGAGAATCTGGCAGAGCTATGCCGCGCACCAGCGCCGCGACAATGCCGCCGCACGCGCCCATATCCTCACCGCTCTTGAATCGGCAACCCGTCTTGGCTGCAGCGGCGTCCTGTCGGAGGAGCGCGTCTTCCTCTCACCGCTCCTGAACAATCGCCGCATCCGCAGCTTCATCGAAACCTCGTCCGATGTCCGCACCGCGCTGTCGATTTTCGCCGCCTCGGTGAATTCACCGCAGGCGCGCGCCCTGCATGGCGGGCTTTCGCAGCGGGAAGCGCAGATGCTGCAACTGCTCGCCAGCGGCATGTCGAACAAGAAGATTGCCCAGACGCTCAACATCTCGGAAGTGACGGTGAAGTTTCATCTCGGCAACCTGTTCCGCAAGCTGGATTGCAAACGCCGCGCGGAGGCGATCCGCGCGGCGAAAGCACTGGGCTGGCTATAAGACTCAGCGGTTGTTCTTCTTGCGCCATTCGGCAAAAGCCGTCTGGTGCTCTTCCTTCGTGCAGGGGTAAAGCCCGATGATCGTCTGGCCGGCCTTGACCTGTTCCACCACGAAATCCTCGTAAGCCGTCATTTCCACCGCCTCGGTCGCCACCTCGTCGGCAATGCCAGCCGGGATGACGATAACGCAATCGGCGTCACCAACGATGATGTCGCCCGGAAACACCGGCGCATCGCCGCAGCCAATCGGGCCGTTGATCTCGATTGCCTCGTGTTTGGTGAGGTTGGTGGGGCTGGAAGGGCGGGTGTGGTATGCTGGAATATCCAGCTCGGCAATGGTGGCCGCATCCCGGAAACCGCCATCGGAAACGATGCCGGCACCGCCGCGAACCATCAGGCGGGTCACAAGAATATCGCCGGCTGAGGCGGCGGTCGCATCCTTGCGGCTGTCCATGACGAGCACATGGCCCGGCGGGCATGTTTCGATGGCGACGCGCTGCGGATGGGCGGGATTGCGGAATTCAACAAGCTGGTTGCGGTCTTCGCGCGCCGGCATATAGCGCAGGGTAAAGGCCGGGCCCACCATGTTCTTGCCTTTGTAGCCGAGCGGGCGCACACCCTGAATGACCTGGTTGCGCAGACCGCGCTTGTAAAGCGCCGTCGCCAGGGTAGCGACGGAAATCGTCATCAGTTTTTCGCGCGTTTCATTGTTCATGTCTGTCTCCTCGCAATGGGCGGATGGATGTGTTTCAAGTCCTGTGAATGGGCTCGTCTGTGAAGACGCCGCCCTGATATTTTGCGATTGCGGCCTCGGGATCGGGGCGCGGCACATCGCGTTCGATTTCCGCACGGTAGCGCGCGGCATTGTCGCGGCGCTGCCAGCCGAGAAAATCGACATGGGAATTATCCCACCAGCTGTCGTCATTGGCGGAAACACCCCAGATGACAGGGCAACCGAGTTTCTGCACGCGGAAGGTGGCCTCGATCAGCGAGACGAAGTCACCGTAGCTGAGCCAGGTCGACAGCATCCGCCAGTTGGAGGGCTTTTCTTCGCAGGACCCTATACGGACGATGGCCGTCTCCTGGCCGAATTTGGAGTGGTAGAGACTTGCCATCGCTTCACCGAAAATCTTCGAGACGCCGTAAAGGCCGTCCGGCAGAAAGGGCGTTTCCGGCTCGAGCTGCTGTCCCTGCGGATAATAACCGATCGTGTGGTTGCTGGAAGCGAAGAGAATGCGCGGCAGGCCGTTTTGTCTCGCCGCCTCGTAAAGATTGTAGACGCCGCGAAGATTGGCGGCCTCGATGGGATCAAAAGCCTTTTCCACCGAAATACCGCCGAGATGGACGATGCCATCGCAGCCCTTCACCAGTTCATGAACCGCCGCCTCGTCTTCGAGCCGGCAGTGAAAAAGCTCCTCATGGGGTGCTGCCTCACCGAGATCGACGACGTCGGAAAGACGGATCGTCTCGGCGACATGGCCAAGCCGCCCGCGCAGCATGCTGCCAAGCTTGCCGCCGGCGCCGGTGATGAGTAATCGCTTCAACATGTCGCGTCCTCAGAAAATATCGGGCTCGCCGGCGGTGCGGCCGAAATCCGTCTGCAGGAAGTCGAAATCGCAGCCTTGATCGGCCTGGGTGACGTGTTTGGAGAAGAGATAACCATAGCCGCGTTCATAACGCGGCGCGGGTGCCAGCCACGCAGCGCGGCGGCTGGCGATTTCCTCTTCGCTGACCAGCATGTCGAGGCGGCGCTGCGGCAGGTCGAGGCGCACGATATCGCCGGTCTTCAGAAGCGCCAGCGGGCCGCCGACGAAGCTTTCCGGCGCGACATGCAGCACGCAGGCGCCATAGGAGGTGCCGGACATGCGGGCATCGGAAATGCGCACCATGTCGCGGTGGCCCTTCTTGATCAGCGCCTTGGGGATGGGCAGCATGCCCCATTCCGGAAATCCGGGACCGCCCAGCGGACCGGCATTGCGCAGCACCAGCACATGATCCGGCGTGACATCGAGGTTTTCGTCGTCAATTGCCTTCTTCATCTCCGGATAACTGTCGAAGACCAGCGCCGGGCCTTCGTGAACATGGTATTTCGGATCGCAGGCGGCGGGCTTGATGACAGCGCCATCCGGACAAAGATTGCCGCGCAGCACCGCAAGCGAGCCTTCCGCATAGACGGGATTATCGAGCGAGCGGATGACGTCGTCATTATAGACCTTCGCACCCTCGAGGTTTTCGCCCATGCTGCGGCCGGTCACGGTGAGCGCCGAACAGTCGAGACGGCTTTCGAGCTGCTTCATCAGCGCCCGCAGACCGCCGGCGTAATAGAAGTCTTCCATCAGATAGTCTTTGCCGGAGGGGCGGACATTGGCGATGAGCGGCGTGACCCGGCCAAGTTCGTCCAGTTCATCCAGCGTCATCGGCACGCCGGCGCGGCGGGCCATGGCGATCAGATGCACGACGGCATTGGTGGAGCAACCGGTCGCCATGGCGACGATGGCGGCATTGCGAAAGGCGGTCGCGGTCAGAATACGGTCCGGCGTCAACTCCTCGGTCACCATCTCCACGATACGCCGGCCGCAACCCGCCGACATGCGCTGGTGTTCGGCATCCACGGCTGGAATGGAGGAAGCTCCCGGCAGGGTGAGGCCAAGGGCGTCGGTAATGGCGGTCATGGTCGAGGCGGTGCCCATGGTCATGCACACACCGGCGGAGCGGGCGATGCCGCCCTGCACGCCGCGCCATTCCTCGTCCGTGACGTTACCGGCACGCCGCTCGTCCCAATATTTCCAGGCATCCGAACCCGAACCCAGCACCTTGCCGGCATAATTGCCGCGCAACATCGGGCCTGCCGGCAGATAGATCATCGGCACGCCGGCCGAGATCGCGCCCATGACGAGGCCGGGCGTCGTCTTGTCGCAACCACCCATCAGCACCACACCGTCGAGCGGATGCGAGCGGATCATTTCTTCCGTCTCCATCGCCAGCATGTTGCGATAGAGCATCGATGTCGGCTTGGTGAAGCTTTCGTCCACCGAGAGCGACGGCATTTCGACGGGGAAACCACCGGCCTGCAACACGCCGCGTTTCACGTCCTTCACCCTTTCAGGGAAATGCGAGTGACAGGTATTCAGCTCCGACCAGGTGTTCAGGATACCGATGACGGGTTTGCCGACAAAATCCTCCTCCGCATAACCGAGCTGCATCATGCGTGAGCGGTGGCCGAAGCTGCGCAGGTCGTCGGGGGCGAACCAGCGGTCGGAACGGAGTTTTTTATCGGTCATGTCAATGGTCCTGCGTTGCGGGTTGCGCCAAAGGCTGTCAGTCCTGCCGGAGCGTCAGCCCGCTCGTCGTATCGAAAAGATGAATGTGTTCCAGCGGCGCCGACAGGCGGATAACTTCTCCCGCCGAAGTCGAGGTCTGGCCGGAAAGATGCAGCGTTACCGGAGTGCCATCACCGAGATTACCATAGAGATAGGATTCCCCGCCCAGCTGTTCTGCGGTGCGCACGGACATGGTCAGCGCGCCGCCCTCACCGGGCTGCACATGGTTCGGGCGGACGCCGAGCGTCACCTTCTGGCCGGGCTTGTAGGAAAAGCCGGTCTGCGGTAGCGGGATCAATTCGCCGGTGGCGATCTTCAGGGACGGCGTTGCATCCGAGGTCACTTCGCCGGCAAAAAAGTTCATCTTCGGCGAACCGATGAAGCCTGCCACGAAGAGATTGGCCGGGCGGTTATAAAGATCGAGCGGCACACCGAATTGCTCCAGCTTGCCGGCGCGCAGAACGGCGATCTTGTCGGCCATGGTCATGGCTTCCACCTGATCGTGCGTCACATAGATCATGGTATTGCCGAGACGCCGGTGCAGGCTTGAAATCTCGCCGCGCATGTCGACGCGCAGTTCCGCATCGAGGTTGGAAAGCGGCTCATCGAAGAGGAACACACGCGGCTCGCGCACGACGGCGCGGCCGATGGCGACGCGCTGGCGCTGGCCACCCGACAGGTCCTTGGGGCGACGCTCCAGAAGCTGGTCGATCTGCAGCATCTTGGAAACCTGGGAGATCTTTTCGGCGATATCCTTTTTGGAGGTGCCGATGTTCTCAAGCCCGAAGGACAGGTTTTCACGCACCGTCATATGCGGATAAAGGGCATAGGACTGAAACACCATGGCAAGGCCACGATCTGCGGCCGGCACCGTGTTGACCACATCACCGCCGATGACGATATCGCCGCCGCTCAGTTCTTCGAGACCGGAGATCATGCGCAGCAGCGTCGACTTGCCGCAGCCGGAAGGGCCGACGAAAACACAGAACTCGCCGTGTTTGATATCGAGATCGACACCCTTGATCACATCGAGGGCACCATATGTCTTTTTGACCTGACGAAGCTCTATACTTGCCATTGTCGTGTTTCCTCCCTGAGGATTATTTGCCGCCCGTCGATGCAATGCCGGTGGCGATGTATTTTTGCAGGAACATGAAGACCAGCGCGATCGGGGCGAGTGTCAGCACCGTCATAGCCAGCAGGTTGCTCCATTCCGTCGTCATCTCCCCCTGGAAGGAGTTGAGCGCCAGCTGCAGGGTGAAGTTGTCGTTGCGGGTCAGAACGATCAGCGGCCAGAGGAAGTCGTTCCAGCGCCACATGATCGCAAGGATGGCAAGGACGGCGAGCGCCGGGGCCGAAAGCGGCAGGATGATGCGCCAGTAAATCTTCCACTCGCTCGCCTTGTCCATGCGGGCAGCATCGAGGATTTCATCCGGGATCGTCAGCATATATTGCCGCAGCAGGAAGACGCCCGTGGGTGTCGCAGCACCAGGAATGATGACGCCCCAGAGACTGTTGATCATGCCGAGCTGGCTGGTGATGAGAAACAGCGGCACGAGCACGACGGTCTGCGGGATCATCAGCGTGCCGACAACCAGCGCCAGCACCGCACCCCTGCCCTTGAACTGGTATTTCGAGAGCGCGAAGGCCGCCATGGAATTGACGATCAGCATGATGATGGTGGAGGTCACCGTGATGAAGGTCGAGTTCCAGAAATAGAGCGGGAAATTGAAGCGCTGGAAAAGTTCGGTGTAGTTTTCCGTCGCCAGCGCCACTTTTTCAGCCGGTTTCAGCTCGTTGAACGGCATCTTCAGGACTTCGGTTGGCTTGGCCGGGTCAACCACCTGGGCCACGAGGCCGATGCGGCGGACCATGCCAAACTTGCGGCCATCCTTGTCGACATAGGCCGGCAGCGGCGCTGCCTGCCCATCCACCACCACGGTTTCCTGGCTATAGGGCAGAAGGCGCGGCGGAAAGCGTTGAAGGTCGGCCTCAGTCTTGAACGAGGAGAGCACCAGCCACACGACGGGACCGAACATCATCAGCACGGCCACGCCGAGATAGGCGTAGGACAGCCAATCGGTCCAGTGCAGCTTGCCGTTGCGGCCGCGGGTACGGGTCAGAAATGCGCCAATCCTAGCCATCGACCTTGCTCCTGTTTGCCCGGAATTGCAGGGCGGTCAGCACCACGAGCACCACGGCGAGCAGCAGCGAAGCGGCAGCCGCAAGGCCGAAATTGCGGGGCGTCCCGGCAAAACCGGTCTGATAGATGAACTGAATGATGAAGGTGGTCGCCGAACCGGGGCCGCCACCCGTGAAGGCAAAGACTTCATCGAAGGTCTGCACGCCCTTGATGAGCGAGAGGACGAGAACGACGAGCATGGTGGGCGCAAGCAACGGCAGCGTGATGCGCCGGAAGATGCGCCAGGGGCTTGCCTTGTCGAGCTGCGCCGCCTCATAGACATCGCGCGGGATCGCCTGCAGGCCGGCCAGAAGAATGAGCGTGTAAAAGCCCATATGCGCCCAGACCGACAGGAAGACCGACCAGCCGAAGGCAAGATTGGCTTCGAGCAACCAGTCCACCGAGCCGAGGCCCAGCCCCTCCATCGCCGCATTGAGAACGCCGAAACGCTGGAGAATCCACTTCCAGATCAAGGCCACAACGACGGGCGACAGCAGCACGGGGAAGAAAAAGACGGCACGGAAGAACCCGCGCGCCCGGATATCGCGGTTGAGCACGATGGCCGTGATCAGCGAGAAGCCGACCATGAATCCAACCTGCAGCACCACGAAGAAAACCGTGTTCCAGACGGAGCGCCAGAACAGGTCACGCTGACAGGAATTGGGGTCGAGGTAATTCTGACAGGAAAGAAGGACCGAGAAATTTTCGCCGCCCACGGCAGGGCGTTCGGAAAGCAATATGTGTTCGCTGCCTGTCACGGAATAGGCCATGTTCAGCACGATCGGCAGAAAGGCGAAGACCGCAAACAGGATCAGGTTGGGTGTGAGAAACACCCAGGCAATTCGCCGATGGCCCAGAACCTTTTGCAGAAAGGCAAAGGGCAGTTCAACGATGCCCATCACGGGCGCAAGAAATTTATACATGAGGGTCCTCCTTCGATCCGGCGCGGCGCGGCATGCGCCGCGCCGGAAGGCGATGGATCACTTCGCCTGTTTCAACGCTTCCTCGAGGTCCGTCTTCGCGCGGGCCATGGCCTCATCAACAGTGCTTTCACCGACGATGGCCTGCGTGATGCGCTGGACGGAGATGTTGAACATGGCGCGATTGTTCTTGTAACCCTGATAGGCATAGGCAATCGGGCTGAGGCCGGGAATCTGGTCCAGCCAGGCGTTCATGGCCTTCTGCGTCGCAGGCGTCGCACCGGTATAGGTCACACCCTTGTCGGCAACGGCCTTATGGGCCGGAACGTTGCGGGTGCGAACGGTGAAGTCGAGATAATTCTCGTCCTGAGCCATGAAGTTCAGGATATCGGCAACGATCTTCGGGTTTTTGGTCTGCTTGAAGCCGACGATGCCGGTACCACCAGGCATGCCGGTGCAGGCTACGCCACCGCAGGGCTGCGGCACGACTTCCCAGTCAAAGGCATCGCCCACCTGGCTGTCGAAACGCGCGGTCTGCCAGCTGCCGGAATAATAATAGACCAACTGGCCGTTGATGAATTCCTGCGCGGCGTCACGGTAGGTATTGCCGCCCTGTCCAGCCCAGACGTCACGCGCCATGGTGCCGTCCTTGTTCCATTCGACGAATTTCTTCACGAAGGTCGTGAAGCCTTCATCGACCAGAATTGGCTTGCCGTCCGCATCGAAAATCTTTGCGCCATAGGAAATGGCCGGGCCGGCAATGCGGTGGCCGGAACGGTCGATGGCCATCGGGTAAGGCGTGCCGGTTGCCTTGGCGACGGCATTGGCAGCCTTCGCCCAGTCGTCCAGCGTCGCATCCTTGCCGGGAACGGCGACATTGGCCTGATCGAACAAAGTGCGGTTGATGAAGGCGCCGGTGATGGTCAGCTGGGTATGCATGCCGTAGATGCCCTTGTCGTCAGGGCCGCTGCGATACCATTTCAGCACGTTGGAGAAATTGTCTTCCCAATATTTCGCGTCCACATAGGGCGTGAGATCGAGATAATAGCGGTTGAGGCCGCCAAGGTCGGTCACGGTTGCGAAATCCGGGCCACTGCCGCCAGCGAGCTGCACGGGCAGGCCTTCCAGCAGCGCCTTGTAGGGCACGACGTCGGTGACAATCTTCACGTCCGGATGCTGCTTTTCGTAACGCGCGAGAATGTCTTTCAGAATTTCGCAGCCGTTGCCGTCATAAGCGCAGGTGAAGCGCACTTCCTCAGCCGCCTGAGCGGCGCCTGCAAAGGACGCCGCGCCAATGGCGAGCGCCAATGCCATGCTGTATTTACCGATCATCTCTTTTCCTCCCTTAGATGATTATGCGTTGGCGGATGCGCGCGGAGCCCAGCCCTTGATCCATTCGCCTTCTGCGGCGTCGGACAGGCGGACCGGCTTTCCTTCCCGCACCGAGCGATAAATGGCGGTGACGAGCTCGATGGACTGCAAGCCATCGTTCACAGTCACTTCCTTACCGCCGCGTCCTTCCATCGCGTCGGCAATAGCTTCCACAAAACCGGCAAAGCCGTTTTCGCCATCGCCGACCGTCGCCAGAACGGCGTCGATCTGGTCCTGCGTGGTCGGTGCACGCGCGATGAAACGCCATGTGTCTTCGGCCGGGCGATAGGGCAGCGTGCCGCTCTCGGCGGTGAAGCCTTCGAAGCAGAAACGGAGTCGCGACGTATCTTCGGCGGCACCGAGCGTCACCGAGCTCGTCGCCAGCGCACCGCTTTTCATGCGGAAGCTGAGCGCCGCGCAGTCTTCGGTTTCGATCGTGTTGACGCGCGTATCGGCCATGGCGAACACTTCGTCGACGGGGCCGAGAACGTGGCAGAGAAGATCATGGGCGTGGATGGCATGGCCAAGGATAGCGCCGCCGCATTCGCCCTTCCACGTACCGCGCCACGGAATGTCGTAATAGCTGGCGCCACGGTTCCAGTGAACTTCCGAACTCGCGACGAAAGCCTTGCCCGCAAGGCCGGCATCGATGAGCGCGCGAAGCTGCCGCATCGCATGTCCGAAACGGTACTGGAAGACGGGAAACACGCCACGTGCGGTCTTCTTGACGGAGTCGATGAGCGCATTTGCCTCTTCAAGCGAGCGGACCAGCGGCTTTTCGCAAACCACATCCTTGCCCGCCGCATGCGCCTTCAGCGTCACGGGAAAATGCAGGTGCGGCGGCAGGCAGACGTCGATGAGCTGAATGCTCTCATCGGCCAGAATCTCATCGAGATCGGTCGTCAGACGGATAGAGGTATCCTCACCCGCCACGGAGCGGGCGCGCTCGAGATCGAGGTCACAGATCGCCTTGACGGAGAAGCGCTCCGGCAACGCCTGATAACCCTTCAGATGCAGGGCGCCGATGCCAGCACCAACGATTGCGACGCCAATCATGCCTTTGCTCCTTCGGCCTTGGCCTGCGCCTGAAGCGACAGGTCGCATACCTTGAACACATGCTCCTGCGTCATCGCCGTTTCGGTGCGGTTGCGGATGTCGTCGCACAGCCGGCCGAAATAGGGCAGGCCGGCACCGGAGGCGTCAATATATTCGCAGCGGTCCCCATTCACGAGAATGAGACGGTCGGTGCCTTCCTTGTTGCCGACATCGACATATTTGCGCAGCTCGATGTAACCCTCGGTGCCGAGGATCGTGAGGCGGCCGTCGCCCCAGGTCGGCAGCGCATCGGGCGTGTACCAGTCGACGCGGATATAGCCGTGGCCTTTGTCGCCGCGCAGCACCACTTCGCCGAAATCCTGCAGGCCCGGATCGCGCGGGTTGGCATAATTGGCAACGGTGGCAGCCACGATCTCCACTTCGGTCGAACCGGTGAAGAACATGAACTGGTCGATCTGGTGGCTGGCGATATCGGTGATGATGCCGCCGTAAGCTTCACGCTCGAAGAACCACTTCGGGCGAATCTGGCGGTTCAGGCGGTGCGGGCCGAGACCGACGGTCTGGATCACACGGCCGATCGCACCCTGCGCAACGAGTTCGGCGGCCTTGGTCACGCTCGGAACTTCAAAACGCTCGGAGAAATCGACAGTCCAGATGCGCTTCGTCTTCGCCACCGTCTGGCGAAGGCGATCGAGCTGTTCGAAGGTGGTGCAGCCCGGCTTGTCGGACATGACGTCCTTGCCGGCTTCCATGGCGGCGATGGCAAGATCGGCGCGCTTGGAGGGAATGTCGGCGATCAGCACGAGATCGATGCTGCCATCGGCCAGCAGAGCTTCCTTCGAGGTCGCGCGCGGCACATCCGGGAAGCGCTTGACGAAGCCTTCCACCACGTCTGGCTCGCCTTCGGTCCACCAGCCGGCGAATTCTGCGCCAGCATCCAGCATGTTCTGGGCCATGCCGAAAATGTGCCGGTGCTCTATGCCGAGAGCGACGAACTTGATTGCTTTAGTCATCCTGCAGTTCCACTTCCTTGCCGGTGTCGGCCGAGTTGATGATCGCGTCGATCAATCTGTGAGACAAAAGAGCCGCTTCGCCGGTGACGACCGGGGCGCGCCCTGAGGAGATGGCGTCTGCGAAATCTTCGAAGACGCCCTGATGCCATTCATGCGTGAAAGCCATGGGGTCGGCCCCGCCGCCCGTGCCGGATGCCGCGCCGCCAAAGGTCTCCTGCCGGCCATCGCGCCAGTCGACATGCAGGAGGCCCGAGGCGAGCCGCAGGCTGGCATTGTCGAAATGCAGGACAATCGATTCCGGAGCGCCGGGGAAACTTGCGGTGCTTGCGACCAGCGAGCCGACAGCGCCATTCTTGAAGCGCAGGCCGGCCGCGACGTAATCCTCGGTTTCCATGCGATGAAACCGCGTCGTCGCCGCCATGGCCTGAACGCGCGAGACCGGCCCTGTAAGGCTCAGCGCCAGATCGATGGTGTGGATTGCCTGGGAGATCAGAACACCGCCGCCGTCGCGCGCCAGGGTGCCGCGGCCGGGTTCATCATAATAGGATTGCGCGCGCCACCACGGCACGGAAATTTCGCAGAGACCGAGCGCTCCGAGCGTCCCGCCATCCACAAGCTCGCGGGCTTTTTGCGATGCAGCCCGCATGCGGTGCTGGAAGATGATGCCAAGCGTGACGCCGGCTTCACGACATAGGGCGACAAGCCCGCCGGCTTCCTTCGTGTTACGGGCAACGGGCTTTTCCATCAGAATGTGTTTGCCCGCCTTTGCGAGCTGTCCGACGAGATCGATGCGGGCATTCGGCGGCGTTGCGATGATGGCGAAATCGACATCCGCATCGCGCGCTGCTTCCTCGACCGAGGAATAAACGACGACCTCATATCCTGTATGTTTCGACGCTTCGGCGGCCAGCGCCCTGGCGCGACCGGAGCCGCTATCGACTAAACCCTTCAGGCGAATTTTTTCCGGACTTGCCGCACAGGCAAGCACATGCGTCTTCGCCACCATTCCGGCGCCAACGATGACGCAGGTCTTGATATTTTGCATTTCGGGAGCCTCCTTCCCAATACGCGATCATTTGCATACCGGTATGCCGGTTGTCAACAGACTTGTGTTCCGGTATACCGGTTATGAAAGTGCTGGAGGGTATATGCCAAAAATTCCCGTAACAGGTGGGACCGTGCCGACAATGGAGCGATTGGATCTTAATCGTCCGGTCGTGGACCAGATCTATTCCGCGTTGAAATCGGCGATCCTTTCCCGGGAGCTTTTTCCCGGCCAGGCGGTTTCGGAGAACGAGATCGGCCAGTTGTTCAATTCCAGCCGCACGCCGGTGCGCGAAGCGCTGAGCCGCCTGCGGGATGACGGCCTGATCGTCACCCTGCCAAGCCGTGGCACCTATGTCTCCAGATTATCGGAAAAGCACATTCGCAGCGCGCAATTCATCCGCGAGGCGCTGGAGGTCGCAGCGGTTTGCAGGCTCTGCCAGATCGGCATAACGGCGGAGGCCGAGCAGGAGATCGAACACGCCCTCACCGGCCAGCGCGCAGCCATGCATCGCGGAGACAGAAAGGCTTTTCGCGTGCATGACGACCAGTTCCACAGCGCGCTTGCCGCCGCGACGGGGCTTGAGAGGCTGGAGACGCTGTTGATCCGCGAGAAGGCGGGGCTGGACCGCCTGCGCGCGCTCGCCATCACCGACGAAGCGCATATGGCGCGGCTGCTCTCCGAACACGAGGCGGTTTACGATGCGATCAAGGCCGGGGACGAAGCCCGTGCGACCGATGGTTTGCGCAAGCACCTGAGACGCGTTCTCGGCATTCTTTCGCAGGTTTTCGAGAACCACCAAGACTATTTCGAATAATTCTGCGCCATCATCTTTAACGGTTCGAGCATCATGAATACGGCAAATCCTGAAAAAGCGCTCGCCATGTCGCAGGCGAAACTTCTGTGCGACACGATGAGCACGCTTGCGGAATCCCCCGTTTGGGATGAGCGGCGACAGGTGCTTTTCTGGTGCGATATACTCGGCAAGGCGGTGCGGTGCGCAGCGCTTGAGCCCGGCCTTTATCGCGAATGGGCGTTTCCCCATACGGTCTCGAGTCTCGGTCTCTGTCGGAACGGCGACCTCATCGTCGCCTGCGGCATGGATATCGTCATCCTCGATCCGGAGAGCGGCGAAACACGCCTTCTCCACTCCCTGCCGTCACCGGACGGCATTCCCTGCCGGCTGAATGACGGACGGATCGGCCCCGACGGCGCCTTCTGGGTGGGAACCATGCACAATGTGCCACTCGCGGACATGGAGCCCCATGGTGAACTTTGGCGGATCACCGAAAAAAACGCCGAGCGCATGCAGACCGGCCTGACATGCCCGAACGGCCTCGCCTTTTCCCCGGACGGCTCCATCATGTGGCAGAGCGATTCCGTCCAGAAATGGATACGCCGGCGAAAATTCGACAGCAGAAACGGCACATTCGATGAGGGCGTGCTGGTGGCCCGGATGACGGAAGAGACGGGAAGACCCGATGGCGGCTGCCTCGACAGCAGCGGCACCTATTACAGCGCAGGCGTTTCCGCTGGCTTGTTGAACGTTTTCACATCCGATGGCAAGCATGCGGAGGTGCTCGCAGCGCCCGTCCCGCACCCCACCATGCCGTGCTTCGGAGGCCCTGATTTCAGCATCCTTTTCCTGACGTCACACCGCCACAACATGTCCGAAGACCGGCTGGCGAAAGCACCATTTTCGGGCGGCGTCTGGGCGATCCCGACAAAGACGAAAGGCTTTGCCGCCTTCCGTTTTGGCGAAGGCGGATAAAGCCCGGAAACCGGACCCGGATTCCTACTCCTCACGAAAGGCGCGGCTGATCTGGTCGGTCAGCGGCTTGGCGATATAGGACAGCGCCGTCCTTTCACTGGTCTGGATGAACGCCTCGGCCGGCATGCCCGGCACCAGCGGCGCATTGTTCAGCTTCTGCCGCTCGGAAACCGGCACGGAAATCCGCGCCAGATAATAGGAGACACCGCTGCGCTGGTCGGTGGTGATATCCGCCGCGATGCGGCTGACATGGCCTTCCAGTTCCGGCGTGACGCGCTGGTTGAAGGCGGTCATGCGCAGCATGGCCTTTTGCCCCACCTGAAGCTGATCGATATCCTTGGGCACGATCTGCACCTCCAGCGCCAGTTCGTCTCCGTCAGGCACGATGAGCATGATCGGATCCGCCGGCGTCACCACGCCGCCCACCGTGTGCACGGCCATTTCATGCACCATGCCGGATTGCGGCGCGACGATATCGATGCGCTTCAGCTCGTCTTCGGCGGCAACCTTGCGCTCGACGAATTCGCCCATCTGCGCCTGTATTTCCCGCAGCTCCCGCCCGACCTCGGTGCGCAATTCCTGATCGATCTGCAGGATTTGCAGTCTGGTTTCGGTGATACGCCCTGCCGTCTGCGCCTGATAGGCGATTTTTTCGCCGCGCTCGCCGCCGAATGTCGCGGCCTGCGTCTGCAGGCTGTTCAGCCTCTGCACCGAGACGATACCCTGTTCGCGCAGGGATTTCTGCGAGGTGATTTCAGCCTCCAGCACGGCAAGGCCGTTGTCATAGGCGACTTCCTGCGCCTTCAGCCCTTCGATCTCATGTTCGAACTGGGTGATGCGTTCGGAAAGCTGTGCTTTGCGCCCCTCGCGATAGGATTTGCGGAATTCGAACAGCTTGGTCTCGCTGCGCATGGCGGAAGCGACATCGGCATCGTCTTTTCGCGCCATCAGCGCCTGCGGAAAAACGAGTTCCGGCAGATCGTCGCGCTCTGCCTCCAGCCTTGCCATGCGCGCATTCAGCTCATCCAGACGCTTGGTCACGATGGCGAGATTGGCGCGGGTCTGGGTCGCATCAAGGCGCATGACGACATCGCCGGCCTTCACCCTGTCGCCCTCATTCACCAGAATTTCGCCGACGACACCGCCGCTCGGGTGCTGCACCTTCTTGCTGTAGGAATCCACAACCAGATGGCCGGAGGCGACAACCGCGCCGGCGAGATTGGTCGTCGCAGCCCATCCTCCGACGCCGGCCAGCAGCGCTACACCTGCGGCAAGGCCGGCAACAAGATGTTTGCGGATGGAGCGGGATACATGGCTGCGCTGGTCAATATTTGACATCCGCATCTCCCTCCTGGCTGTTCTCTTCACGGACGTCTTCCAGCACCAACGCCTGCGGCTGTGTATTGGCGACGACGCGCAGCGGTGAGATCGTCTGGGCGGATGCGGTAAATCCCTTGGCCGCCTGCGCCTGCGGAACACGCAGTACCTTCGACAGAACCTCGTCGCGGGGGCCAAAGGCCTTCATCCGCCCCTCTTCCATCATCAGAATAAAATCGACAGCACCGATGGCGCTCGGCCGGTGGGCGACGACGACGGCAATGCCGCCCCGCGCCTTGACCGAGGAAATCGCCTTGACCACGGCGGCTTCGCCTTCCGCATCGAGATTGGCGTTGGGTTCGTCCAGCACCACGATGAAGGGATCGCCATATAGCGCGCGGGCAAGGCCGATGCGCTGGCGCTGCCCGGCGGAAAGCGCCGAACCCGCCTCGCCGATATCGCTGTCATAACCCTTTTCGAAACGCAGGATCAGTTCATGCGCGCCCGCAGCCCTGGCCGCCGCGATGATGGCGTCAGGATCGGGATTATCCTCGAAACGGGAGATATTTTCACCGATCGTGCCATCGAACAGCTCCACGCCCTGCGGCAGATAGCCGATATGGCGGCCCAGCGCCTCACGGTCCCACTGCTCGAAACTTGCACCGTCCAGCCGTACCTTGCCGGCCGCCGGCATCCACGCGCCGGTGAGAATGCGCGACAAAGTGGATTTACCCGAGCCGGAGGGGCCGATGACACCGAGCGCGTTTCCAGCGGTCACGATGAAGCCAAGGCCGGTGACGGTCGGTTTTCTTTCTCCCGGCGGAACGATGGTGACGTTTTCGACCCGCAGTTCCTTTTCGGGCTTCGGCAGGGCCATGGCGGCGGCATTGGCGGACATCTGTGCGAAAAGCTCCCTCAGCCGCGCCCAGCTCTGCCGGGCGGCCACGAAGGACTTCCAGTTGGAAATGGCAAGATCGACGGGCGCGAGCGCCCGGCCCATCATGATCGAACTGGCGATCATCACGCCGCCGGAGGCCTCCTGATTGATGACGAGCCACGCGCCGACCGCCAGAATGGCCGATTGCAGCACGACCCGTAAAGACTTCGCGATATTGCCGAGACCGCCTGCCACATCGCCCGCCTTGCGATTGGCGGCGAGATAGGCCTCGTTGGAATTTTGCCAGCGTTTTCCGAGCCGGCCGCCAAGCCCCATGGCCTGCACGACTTCGGCATTGCGGCGCGAGGCCTCCAACTGCCGGTTGCGGGCCATATTCTCGACCATGGTGTCGCGGATCGGCTTCTGCGAGAAGATGTTGGTGAGGATCGTAAGGGAGACAAGCAATATAGCGCCGGCAAGCGCCGTCACGCCGATCCAGAAATGAAACAGAAAACATATGCCGAGATAAAGCGGCATCCACGGCAGATCGAAAAAGGCGGTCGGCCCCGTGCCTGAGAGAAAACCGCGCACATTATCGAGATCGCGCAGCGGCTGCAGACCGTCGCCCGGCATGCGGTTGACGAGCGGCAGACGCACCACCGCATCATGCACCCTGCCGGAATAACGCATGTCGAAATCTTCACCGATGCGGATCAGAACGCGGGCGCGGATGATATCGAGCAGGCACTGGAAGCCGTAAAGGCCAAGCGCGAGAATGGCGAGCCCGACCAGCGTCGGCAGGCTGCCGCTTGCCAGGACCCGGTCATAAACCTGCAGCATGAAGAGCGGCGACGTGAGCGCGAGTATATTGACCACGCCGCTGACGAGCGCAACGCCGAGAAATGTGCTTTTAAGGGGCGAAACAACCGCCGCAGTGAGGGACTGCGGCGGCGTCTGCTGGTGGTTTTGAAAGCCCACAGCCTGATTTTCCTTTACGCGGCAAGCGCCGATGCGCTGGCGAAAATGAAGTCCGATGCGTCGAGCACATTTGCATCGACGCCATTCAGTGTGACGGAGACGGACGTGTCTGTGGCAGAAAGGATAACGGCATTTCCATTATCGTTATACCACAACAAATCGTCCACCGAAGTTGCCCCCCAGGCGGAAACGTCAAGCGTATCCGTGCCATCCTGGTAGCCGTAGGTGCCGGTCGGGCCAGTCGCCACAACGTCGTTGCCGCCGGAGAATACGAAGGTGTCTGCGCCGGCAAAGCCGGTCAGGGTGTTGGAGGCAGCCGTATCCTCGATGACCGTGCCAGTGGCCGCGAAGTAATCATAAAAACCGGCAAGCGAACCGAAGCGGGCGAGCTGATAAACGGCAAGATCGAGAAGATCGCGGGCACCGGCAAGCGAGTAGGCGCTGTCGGGATCGATCAGCAGTTCCTGCTGGCTGACGGCGATGCCGCTGGTGGACTGGCTGTAGCCAGTGCCCAGAACGATGCTGTCGACCGAACCCGTCAGGTTGCCCTGGGAGTACTGCAGAGCGCCGCTCATGACGATGCCCTTGCCGCCGGTGCTGCCATCGCCCCACGCCTCATAGGTCGTGTTCGGATCGATGGTGGTGGTGGCGAGAGAGCTGGTCTGAGCGTCGTAGAACGCACCATAGGTCGAACCGAAACCGCTCGTCCAACCGTTGAGGTAGCCGATCAGATCGGAGGAAGACTGCGTCAGTTGAATTGTGGTAGCCATAGGTGTACTCCTTTGCTGGCCAATATCGATACCTTCGTCCTGTGGCGAAGGCGTTTCATCTCCGGGACGGGCTGCAACCCAGCCCGGAGAATTTCTTCCACGGTTCAGAACTTCACGTTCATCGTCGCGATAAAGGTGCGGCCCGGCGCTGTGTAAGCGCTTGCTGCCGGGATGTATTTGCGGTCCGTCAGGTTGTTGACGGCAAAGCGAAGCGTGGCCTTGTCGTTGAAGGCATAGGAACCGTAGAGATCCACCGTCGTGTAGGGATCGGTCACCTCACGCAGATTGCCTTCCGTATCTAGCGTGCGCGACTGTGTCGGCGTAACGTGGTTGAGCCTTGCGCCCAGCGAGAATTTTTCATCGAAGAAACGCATGCCGCCATCGAGCGTCAGCTTCACCTTGGGCGCGACGTCGCCCGGCCAGGCAACGATTTCGCCCGTTGTGGTGGTCGTGCCGTTGGAAAAAACCTGTGTCTTTTCAGGCCATTCTGTTTTCAGAAAGGTTGCCGAGCCGCCGATCCAGAAACTGCGGGCATCGTAATTGCCCTCGAATTCAAGCCCGCGCATATAGGTCGTGCCGTCCAGATTGACGAAGCTGGTATAGGTGCGGTCGAGAACCTGATCCGTAACGAGATAACCGAGCGCGATATAGTCCTTCACCTCGCGGCGAAAGGCAGCCATTTTGATGCGAATGGAGTCGTCGTCCAGCAGCACGCCGTCGAAGCTCATATTCGCGCCGACTTCGTAGGTCGTCGCCTTTTCGGCACGCAGGGCCTGGTTCGGAGCGTATTCGTATCCAGCGCTGTCGCCCGGACGCGCTCCAGCGAAAAATGCTTCGAGAATTGTCGGCGGACGCAAGCTCTGGGAATAGCTCACATAGGGGCGGAACCAGTCGACGGGTTTCAGCTCGATGGTGGCGGAGGGCAGCCAGGCGCTATAGGTGCGATCGATATCGACATTGTGCTCAGGGTACTCGGTGACCGGCGTATTGGTGGTTGTACCGGTGCCCGGCATGCAGTTGGCCGAGGTTGTGGGCCAGACGCGCGCAAGATAGAGGGCATAACGCGCCGCCCAGCTGGGGTTAGCGGGGGCAAAGACCCGATTGAAATAATCGAGAGCCGTATAGTGATTGCGGATCGCATCGCAGGGTACGGTCGTGGTCACCATGTAATCGCGAACGCTATAATAGGTCGCCGATCCCTTGAGACGCGACCAGTCGTAACGCACGCCGCCACTAAGCGTGATCCAATCGGCCGGCTCAAGCTCACCATTCAGGAACAGGCTGGCGACATCGCGCCGCCCGGCAGGGCTGAATGACGTGTAGCTGCTGGCGAAAGAGGGATTTTCCGCGATTTTGGCGCTCGTCGCGACGGATGTGGCAATGTCCCGGAAAGCTTCGGCCCCATAGTTCAGACTGAGCGCACCCGCCACCGTGTCAAAGCGGCTGGTATTTTCCATGCTGCCGCCGAAGCTGCGCAGACCCATATCGAGGTTCGTTTCCACCGCATATTTGCGCGCCGCCCGCAGTTCATGCGTCATATTATCGTTCAGCCACAGCGACGACTTGAAGTCGATGAGTTCGCTCTCCGGATCCCAGTCCAGCTTCGCGACGACGCTGTCGTTTCGCACGCTTTCCCGGTCGATCACCTCAGATGCGCCCTGAACGAAGTCATTCTCCTGATGCATCCAGGAAAGCGAGGCCTTGACGTCGCCGAAATCGCCTTCGCCCTCAAAAAAGGTCGACCAACCGTCGCGGCCGAGCAAATCCTTCATTGTGAGCGCGGTGCTGTGGGCCTCGCCTTTTGTGCCGACCTTGTATTCATCCATGATCGTGCGGCTGTAGCCGGCGACGAAGGAGAGAGGACCATCCGGCGAGCGAACGGCGCCGAGAACCGAGCCCTGAAAATCATAACCATTGGTGCCGCGGGAAACATTCGCTTCCCCGCCCTTGTTTTCACCCTCGGCGATGAGATCGTCGGCGCTGACGGTTCGGAACTCGACCTTGCCGCCCAGAGAGCCGGCATTGCCTGAGCGCGCATTGGTTATTTTCTCGATCTCGACGGCACGGATGAAAGCGACATCCACATAACCCTGCCCGGCGCTTGCGGTGTAGCTGGTGGCGCCGCCAAATGCCGCACCACGCTGCGCATTCTGCCGCGCCCCGTCGATGGAGACGACCACGCGGCCGCTTTCCTGCAAACCGCGCACATTGGGCGAAACGGTCGGGAAGCTGCCATTGCCCTCGCCGGCATAAACACCGGAAACCCGATTGAAAACATCGCGCGTGTTGCGCACGCCTGCCGACTGGATCGCCTCACGGCCGACCACGCTGACACTGGCGGGCGTTTCATAAACCCAGTCGGGCGTCCCCTGATAACCGGAACCGGCAATGGAGTTGCGCCCGGTCTTGCCGGTCAGGGTAATGGTTTCCAGAACCGTCGTACCCTCCGCCGCGGAAAAATCGACGGTCGATTGCCCCGTGCCGATGACGACGGTTCTGCCATTGCCGGCGATACGGAAATTGACGCCCGTTCCCGCCAGCAACCGCGACAGCGCCTCCCGCACCGTGAAACTGCCGGTGACGGCATTGGTGCGCACATTGCCCGCCGCGGGCGTGGCAAGCGTGACCTGAAGGCCGGATTGCCGCCCGAAAGCACCCACGACCGATGACAGCGACTGGGCGGGAATATTGAACGGCCGCGTCGCCCCCTGCTCGCCGCCTGGACGCTGGGAATTGGCGGTATCTGCTCCGGTCTGGGCCAGAAGGGGCGTCGCGAATGAAACGACGACCGCCGTTGTCGCCAGCAGCATGGCCCTGCGAGCCTGCTTTGCTGCTTTTTCCCCTGAACCGGTCTTGCATGTCTGGAGGCGCATATTGCTTCTGTCTTCCTGTCTTTCGCTCCGGATATATCTTGACCGGATTACTCAACAAAAAGACGATTGCCTCGTCGATTTTTTTCAGGCTTTTAGAAGAAATTTTATAAGCTTCTGAAAATAAATATGATTTTTTGTTGCGGACTGTTTCAGAAGCGGGTGATGATGCGCGCGCTGCCGCCAATCGCATGCACCTTGCCCTTGTAGGGTTCGACCAGGGCCTCCAGCGCGCGATCTGGGTCGCGCAGATCGTAAAAGCCCGTCACCCTCTGCTCGGCAAGCCGCTTGTCGGCCATGGTCAGCCATGCCGGATGGTAGCGCTGGATCTGCTCCACGACCGAGCCTATCGTCGCATCGACCACATAGAGTTCGCCGTTGCGCCAGCCGCCAATATCCTCGACGGAAACAGTCTCTTTGCGGATTGCGCCGGAAGCGTCGACAATCAGCATCTCGCCCGGCACCAGCCGCGTTGGCGGCGCATTGCGGAAAGACGCCTCCACGGAACCGTGCGCCAGCGCCACCTGGGTTACGCCATCCGTCAGGTCGACGTCGAACGCCGTGCCCAGCACCTGAACGGTCACGTTTTTTGCCTCCACGACGAAGGGACGCGTTTTGTCCGGCACGACGTCGAAAAAGGCTTCCCCCTTCAGCACCGTCACATTGCGGCGGCCATTCGTGAAATCCGTTGATAGCGCGCTCGCGGCGGCAAGCTGCACTTTGCTACCGTCTTCGAGGATGATCGTGCGGCTTTCGGCAGTGGTGGTCTGATAGTCCGCCTCCAGACGAACGAAAAATGCCGGAACGAACAGTACCGCAAGACAGAGGGACGCCGCCGCCACAGCCGCGCCGGCATAATGCCGCACGGACCAGCGGCGCCGCTGCGGCTTTGTCGCGGCCTTGCCGGGCAGATGCGGTGCATCTTCCCAGAGGTTCTTGAATTCTGGCTCCACCAGGCCGAGATTGCGCCACGTCTTGCATGTTCGTTCCCAGGCGAGACGGTTTGCCGGCGCTGCCGCCAGCCATTGCTCGAATTCCGCCTTCAGCCGCGGCTCCGCCGAGCCAGACTGCAAGCGCAGCAGCCAGTCGGCCGCCTCCTCCGCCTTACCGGCCGGCAATTCAATTTTTTTCTCTGGATCAATGGTCATTGAACCGGGCCAGTTCCTTTGCGGGGCGGAGGAGAAGCGTCGTCTTCTGCATTGCTATAAAGACGTTTGAGGAAGAGATTTTTTTCACAAGGCGGGACAATCGGGACTATTTTACTTCATTTCTTTGGTAATCGCGGCAATGCTGCCCTTGATCAGACGATGTGCGCTGGCCACGGACACGCCAAGGTGACGCGCAATCTCTTCCATATTGTAACCACCGAATCTGTGCATTTCCAATGCCACCCGCGCCTGAACCGGCAGGCCGGCCAAAATAGTCCGCATCTGGCGAACTTCGTCGCAGAAAAGGGCATGCTCTTCCGGCGTACCATTGTCCTGCGGCACACCCCAGAACGGCGTATCGTCCGGCCGTTCCCGAAGGTCCTGGCGGCTGCGCCGGCGATTGTCGAGCGCAAGATTGCGAACGATGCGGAAGAGATAGGATTTGAGATTGGAAGGATTGCCGGAGGCCTCCGGAACGAATTTCAGGAATGCTTCCTGAACCACGTCCTCCGCATCCGCCCGCGACCCCAGAATGAGGGTGGCGTATTTGATCAGGTCGACCCTATGCGCGACGTAAGCGTTATAACGCTTGTCATCTTCCCGTATGCCCATGTCTCAACCGAGAGAAATTTCAAGGATCGACGAGACCTGCCGCCCCCCGAATGGCCGCACAGCTCTGCCGCTCAAAGCTCTAGCATCCAAACCGTGGATCGAACAGATATTTCATGACTATTATCATCAAGAATTTGTGCAGACCGCATCGAGCGGACCCGACAGCGAAGGCGGCCGGGTCTTGACCTGTCAGATGGCCCCGTCGACAATGACCATGGGTCTGCCCTGCGAGCAGGGCTCGATACGGGCATCGATGCGATAGATATCGCGCAGCATCTCCGGGGTTATAACCGCCTCCGTGCTGCCGCTCACCACCATTTCACCGCGCGCGATAACCATCGTATTTGCGCAATAACGAAGCGCGTGGTTGAGGTCATGGAGAGCGATCAGCACGATCATGCCGGTCTTCTGCGCCAGATCGGTAACGAAGCCCAGAACCTCGATCTGCCGGTGAAGATCGAGCGCAGACGTCGGCTCGTCCATCAGCAGCACTTCCGGCTTTCGCGCGAGTGCCTGCGCCAGCGAAACAAGCTGCCGCTGACCGCCCGACAATTCGCCAAGCCCGCGGAAAGCAAGGTCATGGATTTTCAGCGCCTTGAGAATGGCGTCGATCTCGAACAGCTCATCGTCATGGACCCGCCAGCCGCCGCCCTGCTTGGCGGAAAGAAGCACGGATTCATAGACGGTCAGAACGGCATTGGCGCCGGTATCCTGCGGCATGTAGCAGATGGCGCGGTTGCCGCGAGCCGTATCGGAGAGCTCGACCAGTCCGGGACCGGAAATCAGGCTGGCGATACGTTTGAAAAGCGTGGACTTGCCGGCGGCATTCGGGCCGATCACGGCCGTCACACTGCCGCTTTCCAGCGTATCGATGCCGACCTTGGAGAGAACCGTGATGCGCCCATAGGCGGCGCCGACATCTTTCAGTGCGAGCGCTACCATGCGCGCCTCCTGTTGCCGAAAATAAGCGCGAAGAAGAACGGAACACCGACGAGCGCCGTGATGACGCCGATAGGCAGAATAGCGCCTGGAATGAGAATCTTGCTGATGACCGAGGTTGCCGACAGAAGCAGCGCGCCGCAGATCACCGAGCCGGGCAGGAAGAAACGCTGGTCCTCACCCACCACCATGCGGGCGATGTGCGGACCGACCAGCCCGACGAAACCGATTGTGCCGACAAAGGAAACCGGAATGGCCGCCAGCAGGCTGACCGTCAGCATGGTCGTCAACCGCAGCCGCCGGACATTGATGCCCATGCTGGCCGCCTTGTCATCGCCGAGCCTGAGTGCCGTCAGCGCCCAGGCATTGCGCATGAACAACGGCACGGTGACGAGGAGGATGGCGGCGGTGATATAGACCTTGTCCCAGGTCGCCTTCGTCAGGCTGCCCATGGTCCAGAAAACCACGGCGGCAAGCGCCTGTTCGGAGGCCAGATATTCGAGCAGCGACAGCGCCGCATTGAAGGTGAACACCAGCGCGATGCCAAGCAGCACGATGGTTTCGACCGTCACCCCGCGAAGCGTCGAGGCGAAATGGATGAAGAGAGCCGCGACCATGGCCATGATGAAGGCGTTGATCGGCACCATGTAATGCACGGCGCCCGGAAAGATCGCCACGCCGCCAACCAGCGCCAGCGCAGCACCGAAGCTTGCCGCCGCCGAAATGCCGAGCGTGAAAGGGCTTGCGAGCGGGTTCGACAGGATGGTCTGCATCTGCGCACCCGCAACCGAAAGCGACGCTCCGACGGTCACCGCCATCAGCGCGATCGGCATGCGAATATCCCAGATCACCACCCGGAGCTGGTTTCCGACGGCGGCCGGATCGGCAATCGTCGCCAGAACCTCGGAGAGCGAATAGCGCGCCGGACCGAGCGCCATGTCGGCGGCCATGCTGAAACACAGGGCGATAAAAAGCCCGAAGAGGATGATTATCCTGCGCGCGGCAAGGGCGCGATATTGATCGCGCCCACTGATGCCAACCGCGCCTTCATTCAGCGAACTCATTGGTTCAAACCTTTTTCGAGCGAGGCGAAATAGCCCGGCTTGTAGGTGACGGGGAGAAATTTGCGGTGAAACTCCTCGAAATTCTTTTCCGGATCGAGATCGGCGAAGAGATCGGGATGGAACCACTTGGCGAATTGCTGGATCGGGAAGAATTCGTAGGGCGCGCCGTAGAACTGGTGCCAGACGGCATGGACATTGCCTTGCTTCACGGCCTTAAGTTCCGGAAACGGCGTGCGCTTCATCAGATTGGCCAGTCGCTCACGGGAGAGAGCCATATCCGCCCCGCGTCCGACAGGAACGAACTGGTTGATGTCGGACTCGGCAGCCCAGTTGGAGCCGGTGACGATGACGTGGTCCGGATCGGCAACGACGAGCTGTTCGGGATTGAGATCGCCGAAGGTCGTCTTGATGATGCCGTCGGCGATGTTGTGGCCGCCGGCAAGATCGACCATCGCGCCGAAATTGACGGGTCCGAAAGTGCGGCAGCAATTGTTTTCGCCGGAAATGCCGGGCGCGCGTTCGATGAAGACGTTCGGGCGCTTCAAGTCCTTGACGCTGGCGAGCCGGTCGGTCACGCGGGCGATTTCGGCACGGCGATAGGCGATGAATTCCTGCGCCCGCTCTTCGGCGCCGAAGAGTTTGCCGAGAATTTCGACCGAGGCTTCGCTGTTCTTTTCAGGATCGATGCGGAAATCGAGATAAATGATCTTGATGCCGGCGGCGGCGGCCTTTTCTTCGAAACCGCTCTCCTTGGCGGATTTCTCCGCTTCCAGATTGAGGGTGATCACATCGGGTGAAAGGGTGATGGCCGTTTCCAGGCTGAAATCGCCCTGCGGCACGTAACCGAAGCGCGGCAGTTTCTCGATCTGCGGAAAACGCTCGACATAGGCGGTGTAGCTGTCGGGGTCCTTCTTGAGAAGATCGTCACGCCAGCCGACGATGGTGTCGAAGGTCTTTTCGCCCTTGAGCGCGGCAATGACATGTACCTGGCGCGCCTCACCGACGATGACGCGTCTGGCCGGCAAATCCAGCTCGACTTTGCGACCGGTGACATCGGTAATCTCAGCCGCCAGAACCGGCACGGCGAGAAGGGAGAAAGCCAGCACCGCAAGATGCCTGAGAGCGTTGAGCCGCATGAGCAGTCCTCATTGAGTTCCAAAACAAAGCGATAAAGCCGCATGGCTGCGGCTTTATCCATCGGTCGGACGGCGCTCCCCTTCACCGTCCCTTTATTACTTGGCGTCCTTCAGCGAAACGAAGTAGCCGGGCTTGTAGTCGAGCGGCAGGAAGCGGGCATGCAGTTCCTTGAAGGTCGCCTCCGGGTCGAGGTCCTTGAAGAGGTCCGGATGCAGCCACTTGGCGATTTCCTGAACGGCCACGAACTGATAGGGATTGTTGTAGAACTGATGCCAGATGGCGTGGACATTACCGTCCTTCACCGCCTGCACGCCGGTGAAAGCCGGGCGCTTGGTCAGGTTTTCAAGCTTGCGATGGGCTTCCTTCAAATCCGCACCATAACCGACGCCGACCCAGTTGCCGCCCGGAACATAACCGTTCCAGTGCCGCCGGTGATGATGATCTGCTCCGGGTTGGAGGCAATGATCTGTTCCGGATTGACGGTGCCGAAAGTGCCGGGAATGATGTCCTTGGCCATGTTGATGCCGCCGGCAAGCTCCACCATTTTGCCGAAGTTCTCGTTGCCGAAGGACATGCAGCAATCATCGGAATAACCGCCGGCGCGCTCCATGAACACCACAGGCTTCTTCGGATTGGCCTTTTCGAGCGTATCGGTGACCTTGGCGATGGAGTCGGCGCGGAACTTGATGAAGTCCTCGGCGATCTTCTCCTTGCCCGTAAGCTGGCCCATGAGGCGCATGCTCGGCTCGGTATTTTCCATCGGCTTTTCACGGAAATCGACGTAGACCAGCGGAATGCCGACCTTGGCGAGCTTTTCGATATAGCCCGCTTCTTCGGTCGCCGTCTTGGCGTCGATATTCATCAGGATCACGTCAGGCTTCAGGGCAACAGCCTGTTCTATGTCGAAAGTGCCGTCCTTCATGCCGCCGAAAGTCGGCAGCTTGGCGATCTCCGGATACTTGGCGAGATAGGCAGCATAGGTTTCCGGGTCGGCTTTCGCCAGATCGTCGCGCCAGCCAACCACGTGCTGGAAAGGGTTTTCCTTGTCGAGTGCAGCCAGGAAATAAATCTGGCGGCCTTCACCGAGGATGACGTGCGATACCGGCACATTCACTTCGACATCGCGGCCCGTCACATCCTTGACGGTGACCTTTTCGGCGAATGCCGGCCATGCGGCGGATACGAGAAGGCCAAGGGCAAGTGCCGCAGATTTGGCTGAGATGCGCATCGGATATTGCTCTCCAGTGTTGACTGGCGCGGCTGTATTATTTTCTGACTGTACTAGTCAACATTTATGTTTTAGAGCCATTCTTAACTGACCGGTACATGAGTTGAAGACCGATGATCGACACAATCCAATATGGCAAAAACGACAGTCTAAGAGACGAAATCAAATCCTACTGGTCCGGCCGCGCCGCGACTTTCGACCTTTCCCCCGGACATGAAATTTTTTCCGAAGACGAGCGCGAGGCCTGGCACGCGCTTATCCTGAAACATCTCGGCCGCGGAGAAGGCCGCAGGGCGCTCGATCTTGCCAGCGGCACCGGCGTCATCTCGCACCTGATGGACGATCTCGGTTTTCAGGTCACCGGCATGGACTGGTCGGAAACCATGCTGGCGCTTGCCCGTGAAAAAGCGAAAAGCCGTGGCCGCAGCATCCGCTTTTTCGTCGGCGATGCCGAAAACACGATGGAGCCGGATGAAAGCGCCGATGTCATCATCACCCGTCATCTGGTCTGGACGCTGGTGGACCCGCAGGCAAGCTTCGCCGAATGGTTCCGCGTTCTGAAACCGGGCGGACGGCTTCTGATCGTCGACGGCGATTTCGTGAACACCGGCTGGCGCGAAAAACTGGTGAAGAAACTGGCGGCCGGTCTCGAAAGCATCGGCCTCGTCAAACCGGACCAGCCGCACAAGCCGGCGGATCCGGAAAACACCTTCAACAGCATTCTTTCCCGCGTCTATTTTTCGAAGGGCGCAAGGGCTGGCGATGTCGCGGCGCTGTTGCGTGCGACCGGCTTCGAACCTGTGGCAATCGATCAGGAGCTTCAGGCCATTCACCGCGCCCAGGCGAAAAATTTCAGCCTTTTGAAAGGCATTCTGCGCGGGCTGCAGCATCGTTATGCTGTGTGCGCAGTGAAGCCGGATGTTTCCGGAAAGGCGTGAGGGAAACCATAGCCGCCTTCACTATCCGCATATACTACGTCATCCTCGGGCTTGTCCCGAGGATCTGCCAACGTGTCGTAAAATCAATCGGTTGCAGATGCTCGGGACAGGCCCGAGCATGACGGAGGGAAGGTCTGCGGACTTTGCAAGCACCCTTCCGGACGATCTGAACCGCCTCTCAAGACTTCCGCCGACACCTCATTTTCCCGCCCGCTCGAATAATTCCTCCAAGCGCGGCTTCGCCCGGCCGGGCACATCCACCGTCCGGTAGCTTTGCGGCAGGGTCGCCTCGCCGACCTTGATCAGCATGACCATGCCCATGCCGTAATGCGGCGAGCATTTGATGCCGTAAAAGCCCGGTTTTTCGAAACCGGTCTCGAATTCATCGTTGATCCGGCTTTTGAAGCCTTCGACACCTTCAGGGATCATGCCGTCAATGGTCGCGGCATTGTGGCTCTTGTGGGTGGGCACGAAGCGCACACGGTCGCCGGGGGCGATTTCCAGAAAGTCGGGTTCGAACACCATCGGGCCTTTTTCTCCCCGGTTCAGCATTTTCACCTCGAAGGTCTCGGCGGAAGCATGAAAGGGAAAACCCATGCTAATCGCCACGGCAATCCCGGCAAAATTCAGCAACTTCATCATCGTGCCAGTACTTTCCTTGCATGCTCGGCCCGCCCGTGGGCCGGCAGAAAACGAATATGGGAAAAGCCGCCCTCATCCGTGGTGACAACGCATTCCACCCCGAAGACGGCGGCTATTCTCGCTGGTGTCAGAACCTCGCGCGGCGGACCGACCGCAATCATCTCGCCCCGATGCATGATGGCGACCCGGTCACAGAACATGGCGGCGTGATTGAGATCGTGCAGCGCCGCCACAACGGTCAGGCCCTGCCGGCGCACCAGATCGAGCAGGCCGATCTGGTGGCCTATGTCGAGGTGGTTGGTCGGTTCGTCCAGAAGCAGGATATGCGGCTCCTGCGTCAATGCGCGGGCGATATGCAGGCGCTGGCGTTCGCCGCCGGAAAGATGGTGCCAGTTGCGCTCCGCCTTATCGGCCATATCGACATTGGCAAGTGCTGCATCAACAATGGCGTCATCCTGCTGCGACCAAGCGGAAAGCGGCCCGAGATAGGGCGTGCGCCCAAGCTCCACCGCCTGCCGTGCGGTGATCCGTTCGGTAGTTTCGGCCTGCTGCTCCACGAAGGCAAGCCGGCGGGCAAGGTCTCGCCGTCCCAATGAGGCAAGCGGCTCATCCCCGAGCGTAACGTGCCCCCGGCGCGGCTTGCGAATGCCTGCCAGCATGGAAAGCAGTGTGCTTTTGCCGGAACCGTTCGGTCCGATGATGCCGAGAAACTCACCCGAACCGACATCGAGCGAGACCCCACGCACAATATCGATATTGCCGGCATGGAAATGCAGGTCGTGGGCGGATAATTTCATGAACGCCCCCTCTTCTGCCCAAGGATGAAGGCAAAGGCGGGCGCGCCGACGAGCGCGGTGATGACGCCGATGGGCAGCACCTGCCCCGGAATGACAATGCGAGAGAGAATATCCGCGACGATCATGAAAACCGCGCCGGTCAGCGCCGTTACCGGCAGCAATATGCCATGGCGAACGCCGACGAAGATGCGCGCGGCATGCGGAATGACGAGGCCCACGAAGCCGATGGAGCCCACCAGCGACACCATCGCAGCCGTCATGATCGCCGAAACGGAGATCAGCACCGCATAGACCCAGCGCACCGGAATGCCGAGCGAGGCAGCAGCCTGACCGCCGAAGGCGAAGGCATCGAGCGCCCGAGCATACCAGAGACACACCGCAAGTCCCGCAAGACTGACCGGCAGCGCCAGCCAGACATCCGGCCAGCGCACCCCGGAGAGGTTGCCCAGCAGCCAGAACATGATGCCGCGCGCCTGTTCTGCATTGGCGGATTTGGTGACGATGAAAGAGGTCATGGCATTAAACAGCTGCGACCCGGCCACCCCGGCAAGAATGATGGCGCTGTTGCCGTGTCCCGCCCGCACCGCCAGAAGACTGACCAGCGAAAACGCAACGAAGGCACCAATAAGCGCCCCGGCCGGCATCGTCAGGAACCCCGCTCCGAAGCCAAGCAGCGCGACAGCGACGGCACCGGTGGAGGCGCCAGCGGAAATGCCGAGAATATAAGGATCGGCAAGCGGATTGCGCAGAAGCGATTGCAGCACCGCCCCGGCCAGCGCCAAAGAAGCGCCGCAACAGGCGGCGACGACCGCGCGGCTGAGACGATAACTCCAGACGATGCCCTCATCCAGCGGCTCCAGCGGATAGGCCGCATGGAAGACGCGGTTGGCGATTGTTTTCGCCACGACGTCGAAAGGAATGGCGGTCTCGCCGATGGCCGCCCCGGCCATCAGCGCGACGAGCAGCAGTGCGAGCGCAGCAAAAGCCAGCCCTACTCTGCCGAGATGGATGGAAAGACCGTTCACTTCGCGAGGCCGGCAGCCGAAATCGCCTCGGCCAGCGTTTCGATGCCTTCAATGGTGCGAATGGTCGGGTTCATCGCCTGCGCATCCATCTCGAACACATGACCTTCCTTGACGGCGGGCATGATGCTGGCCACGGGATCGGTGGCGAGGAACTTCAGCTTGACGGCGACATCGTCAGCCGGGAAACGGCGGCGATCCATCTTGCCGGCAACGATGATGGACGGATTTGCCTTGGCGATGGTTTCCCAGCCGACGGTCGGCCATTCTTCATCGCTTTCGATGACGTTCTTTAAGCCCAGCGCGGACATGATGTAGCCGGGAGCGCCATTGCGTCCAGCCACATAGGGATCGATATCCAGCTCGGCGCTGGAGAACCAGAAGACGGCCGAAAGCTTGCCATTTGCCGAGGCGATCTTGGCGCGGGCGGCTTCTTCACGCTTCTTCAGGTCGGCAACGACCTCTTCACCGCGATCCTGCACGTTGAAGATTTTGGCGAGATCGCGGATTTCCTGGTAGATCAGATCCATGGTGAAGACGGTGTTGCGCACGCCGTCGCCGCCGCCGGAGTTGTCCTTGCCCATGCAATCGGCGGGCGAGGTATAAACGGGAACGCCAAGCTCGGCGAATTGCGCCGGTGTTCCGACAACGCCTTCCGGACCGATCTGCCACTGGAACTGCGTCGTCACGAGGTCCGGATTCTTGCCGATGACCGCCTCGAAGCTCGGATCATTGTCAGCCAGACGCTCGACCCTGGCATTGGCCTCTTCGTAGCCCTTCAGAACCGGACCGATCCACAGCGCCGTGCCGACCACCTTGTCGGCGAGGCCGAGGAGGTAAAGAACCTCGGTCGTGCTCTGGCCGACGGACACGGTGCGGGCGGGCGCCTGCTTGAAGGTGATCTCCTGACCGCAGCTGTTGATCGTCAGGGGATAAGTGGTTTCGGCAGCATTGGCGCCGGCGACAGGCAAAGCCGCAAGCGCCGCGGCCAGAAAACCGGCATGGACCGGCAGGCGTCTAGAATGAAACATGTGTTCTCCAGTCGAAAGTAAATCTTATTCCAGAGCAGCAGGCGTCAGAACGCGCAGCAACAGCGGGACGTCTTGTACGGAGAACGGCAATAGGACGCAAACGAAATGTTATGAAATAACATTACAATCTCCTCCTCCGGGCTTCCCCGCCCGTAACGATGGTTTATATTTCGACGGCAGGTCTCCTGGCTCACGGATTTGCGTCACTCATCTGCCTTCCCGCATTCTGGAGAATACAGTGGCATAACGCCTTGAAGCGTCACGGGGATGAACGACAATCCGCTTACAGTTGCGGGGGCAGCCACGGCATTGGGCGAAAAAGATCGCCCGCACCATGTTCCCTATTAATCCCTTCGCCTTTCGGCTGCAGGAACCGTCGCTTTCTCACATAAGGGGCAAGAGGCGGGGCGTCAATTGCGATAGTGCCGCACCTCAGCACAAAGACGGGCTTGCCAGGGCGAAAATCTTTGCGGAACCGGAGCCTGCCGGTTGCAGCGCGCCTTTCGACATGACGGTGAGCGTTTCGATACCCACCAGCCCGGATTGCGTCAGAAACTCGGTCAGAAGACCGCTATCCCGCACGGTATCGAGACGGACAAGCTGATCGTCGAGATCGGAAAAATGTCGCCTCACCAACGCAATCGCATCCGCCTCGTCACCGGCGATGACCGGGCCGACAATATGGCCCCGCCCCGCCGCACGCCGCAATGCAAAGGCGGCAAGACGATCGGCCTCGAACAGGCCGTAACCCGTATTTTCCTGAACAAGGCGTTGCAGGACGCCCCGGCGCGAAACACCGAAAGCCGCCCGATCCAGATCCACCACGGCGGACAAATGATCCCAGGACAGCGGCTCGATTCTCTGCTTTCTTCCAAGCGTCTGCATCTCGGCAGGGCAACGTGCCTTGCCGCGCAGGAGATGTACTTTCTCCGTATCTCCGGCAAAACCCAGCCGTGCGAAAAGCCGTCGCGAGGCTTCCGTGGCGTTCAACCGCAGGGCGGCGTCAGGGTAGCCAGCAATGAGTTGGCCCACCAGCCATGGTGCAACGCCCTGCCCATGCAAACGGGGGGAAACGATGACCATGCCGACCGTCGCGAAAGCCTCATCATAAGGAAACAGCATTGCCGTTGCGACAACACGATCGATCTCGTCAAGCGCGACAAGGCCGACCCCGCACTGCCGCAGGAAACACCATTCGTTCGCGTGATATCGCCATCCGACAGCCATGGACAAAGCATGCAGATGATCGGCCTCCACATCGGCGATATCCACTGTCCGCAACTCGAAACTATCGACTTTGAGCAGCTCCATGACAAACGGCTCTCATTCCCTCCGGCGCGGAACCTAGATCCCGGCAGCCCAGCTCACGACATCCGAAGATAACCAGCCTCGCCAGCAGGAATTTTCCGAAAGCGCTGGAAGGACACAACAATCTACTGAAATCACCCGTATTTCAGCAGATAAACGCCGCAGGCCGCTCTAAGCTTTTCGGCGTTGAAGCGACGGAGACAGCCATGAACGCAATCGACATTCTGGAGCGTCTTGTCGGCTTCCCGTCGGTGGTCGGAACCGCCAATGGCGACATCGCCGGATGGATCGCCAATTATCTGGAAAGCCACGGCGCAAAAGTATCGCTGCTTGCCGGCCCGGAAGGCGACCGCGCCAATCTCTTCGCCAGCTTCGGCCCGACCGATGCCAGCGGATACATCCTTTCCGGCCATATGGATGTGGTGCCTGCCGGTGAGCCGGAATGGTCCTCCGATCCCTTTACGCTGGCAACCGAAGGCGAGCGTCTCTACGGACGCGGAACCACCGACATGAAAGGGTTTCTGGCCACGGTTCTCGCCGCAGCACCGGCATTTTCACGCATGGCGCTGAAGCGGCCCGTTCACATCGCCTTTTCCTATGACGAGGAGGCGGGCTGCCGTGGCGTTCCGCATCTCATCGCCCGCTTGCCGGAACTATGCGCAAAACCGGCGGGCGCAATCATCGGCGAACCGAGCAATCTGCGCGCCGTGCGCGCCCACAAGGGTAAGGCCGCCGCACGCATCACCATTCGCGGCCGCTCCGGCCATTCCTCGCGGCCGGATCAGGGCGTGAACGCCATTCATCTGATGACCGGCATCATGGCAAAGGCGGTCGAGACCGCACAGGCTCTCACCGAGGGGCCTTTCGAAGCGACATTCGAGCCGCCCTATTCCTCCCTGCAGATCGGCACGGCGAAAGGCGGACAGGCGATCAATATCATCCCCGATCTCTGCGCCATCGAACTGGAAGCGCGGGCGATTGCTGGCGTATCGCCGGTCGCCCTGCTCCAGCCGGTGCGCGACGGCGTCGAAGCGCTCGCCGCCAGGGGCATCGACATAGAATGGACGCCGATGAGCGATTATCCGGCGCTCTCCCTTGCCGCCGATGCGCCGCTCGTGAAGCTTCTGGAAGAATTGACCGACGCGCCCTGCATCGCCGCCGTCAGCTATGGCACGGAGGCCGGGCTTTTTCAGGCGGCCGGCATCGATGCCATCATCTGCGGCCCGGGCGATATCGGCCGCGCCCACAAGCCGGACGAATTCATAACGGCCGGTGAACTCTCGGCCTGCCAGTCAATGCTGGAAACACTGGCGAGCCGCTGCACGGTTTAAACCTTCGGAACCACGGATTTCAGATGACGTTCTTCTTCAATTCCGACGCGAAGCGCGGCGAGATTTTCCGGCAGGCTCTGGCCCGCGACCTGCCGGAACTACCTTTTTCGATGGATGCCAAAAGCGTCGATCCGGATGCGGTTCGGTACGTCATTACCTGGACCGTGCCTGATGATATCGGCCGCTACCGCAATCTCGAAATCCTGTTTTCCATCGGTGCGGGCGTCGATCAGTTTCACATCGACACCGTCCCTGCGCATGTGAAAGTCGTGCGCATGGTGGATGAAGGCATCATCCGCATGATGCAGGAATATGTGAGCCTCGGCGTGCTGGCGCTTCACCGCAACCTGCCGGTCTATTTGAAACAGCAGCGCCAGCAACTCTGGAAGGCCCTGCCGCAGCGTCAGGCGAAAGAGTGCCGGGTGGGCGTTCTCGGCCTCGGCATGCTGGGCGTTGCGGCGCTGGAACGGCTGAAACCCTTCGGTTTTCCGCTTTCCGGCTGGAGCCGTTCACCGCGCGAGATCGATGGTGTGACCTGCCATCATGGCGAAGCCGGATTGTCCACGATCCTTTCGACCAGCGATATTCTCGTTTGCCTGCTGCCGCTGACCGACGAAACGACGGGACTTCTGAATGGCGAACGCCTGGGGATGCTTCCCGAGGGTGCGGGGCTGGTTCACGCCGGGCGCGGCAAACAGCTCGACCACGACGCCCTCATCGATGCGCTGGACAGCGGCAGGCTTTCGGGTGCCGTGATCGACGTCACCGATCCGGAACCGCTTCCGGAAGACCACGCCTTCTGGACGCATCCGAAAATTCTCCTGACGCCGCACATCGCCAGCGTCACCCAGCCGCATTCGGCAGCACGCACCGTTGTCGAAAACATCAAACGATACCAGTCCGGCCTCGAGCCGCTCGGCCTCGTCGACCGCAATCGCGGATATTGATCATCCCGTTCCAGGAAAGGACACCCATGCCGCTTCTCAAGACCATCGACACGCACCCCGCCTTCGAACCGAAAGCCTCCAAGGCCCTGCCGGAACGCCTCATTTCCGGCGATCCGTCCTTCAAGACCTGGCCGCTGGACGAAGCCCGCAACGGCACCGTCCACACCGGCATATGGGAAGCGACGCCGGGCGAAAGCCGTTCGATCAAGGGCGAAACCTTCGAATTCTGCCATATTCTCGAAGGTGTCATCGAAATCACGCCGGAAGGCGGCGAACCGCTGCGTTATACGGCTGGCGACAGCTTCGTCATGAAGCCGGGCTTCGTCGGCGTGTGGAAAACCATTGAAACCGTCCGCAAGATCTATGTTACGGTGAACGGATGAACTGGGAACCGGCCATTTTCGAAATCGCCCGCGACGGCTATGTGCTGAGCACCGATCCGGCACGGGTGGATTTCGATCTGGTCCATGATTTTCTCGCCCGCGATTCCTACTGGGCGCAGGGAATGACCGCCGACCGGCTGAAGCGGGCGCTTTCGCATTCGCTGCCGGTCGGCGTTTACGCCCCCGACGGTTCCATGGCCGCCTTCGCCCGTCTGGTGACGGATTATGCCGTTTTCGGCTATCTGCGCGATGTCTTCACAGTGGAGGATCATCGCGGTCGCGGCCTTGCGTCCTGGATCGCCACCGAGATACGCAAACACCCGGAGCTTTCGACGGTATCGAGCTGGATGCTGGCGACCCGCGACGCCCATGGTGTTTACGAAAAGGCCGGTTATCGCGCCGCACCGCATCCCGAATATTACATGACGGTGCCGAAACCCGGCGAGGGTTAAACAACCCTCCCTATGGGTCACCCCGGCCATCCTCATAACCTGGGGCTATGACCCTTACTCCATAAATGCTTGGCCCTTTTCCGGTCCCGATGACAGCATCGTCCGCACTGGAAAAGGAGACGGAAGAGATGGGATATCGCATTGGCGTCGATGTTGGCGGGTCGTTTACGGATTTTGCCGTGTTCGACGATGGGACCGGCGCGCTTTCCACCCTGAAAGTGTTTTCCCGCCCCGATGCGCCCGGAGAAGAAATCCTTCTCGCGCTGGACACGCTGAAAAAGCGCGACGGCATCGAAGCGAAGGACGTTTCCTATTTCACCCATGGCACCACCGTCGGCGTCAACACCGTCATCCAGCGCAACGGCCAGAATGTCGCGCTGTTCACCACCGAAAACTTCGAGGACGTGCTGGGCGTTGCACGCCTGAAAATTCCGCAGATCCACAATCTCTATTCCGTGCGGCCGGAACCGCTCATCCCGCGCGAACGGGTTTTTGGCATAGCCGAGCGCATGCTGGCGACCGGCGAGGTAAAGCTCGCCCCGAACGAAGAGAATGTGGCGCAGGCTGTCGCCGGCGCACTTGCCGCCGGTTGCGACGGCATCGTGCTCGCCTTCCTGCATTCCTACCGCAATCCCGAAAACGAACAGGCCGTGAAGGCTATGATCGAACGCATCGCGCCGCAATTGCCGGTGGTCTCCTCTGCCGAGACATGGCCGATCATCCGCGAATATGAGCGCACCGTCACCGCCGTCATCAGCGGTTATGTCCAGCCGCGCGTCGCACATTACCTCGACCGTTTCGAAACGGTGCTGCGCGGGCAAGGCATTGCCTGCCCGCTGCTCATCACCAAGACCAATGGCGGTGTCATGGGCATCGATCAGGCGCGGCGGGAATGTGTGCAGATGATCCTCTCGGGCACAGCTTCCGGCGTCATCGGCGCGGGCTATCTGGCGAAGGCCAGCGGCTTTGAGCGGGTGATGAGCCTCGATATCGGCGGCACCAGCGCCGATGTGGCCGTTATCCTGAACGGCGAAGCCCAATATGGGGTCGGCGAACTGATCGGCGATTTCCAGATTCATGTCCCTTCCGTTTCCGTCAGTTCCGTCGGCCAGGGCGGCGGCTCGGTCGCATGGGTCGACAGCCTCGGCCTGTTGCAGGTGGGGCCGGAAAGTGCCGGCTCGACGCCGGGGCCGGCCTGTTACGGACGCGGCGGTAACCGCCCGACGATCACAGACGCCATGGCGGCCGCCAATCTCATCGGCCATATGCCGCTCGGTTATGGCGCGGTGACCGTCGATCACGCCGCATCGCGCGCCGCGCTCTCGCCGCTCGCGGAAAAGCTCGGCCTTTCCGTCGAGGCGCTCGCCGGCAACATCGTCGATATCGCCGTCTCCGGCATGTATGCGGAGGTGAACGCCCTCACCTCCCGCTTCGCCATCGACCCACGCGAATTTCACCTCTTCGCTTTCGGCGGCGCCGGCGCGATGCTCGCCTGCTTCCTCGCCCGCGAGCTGGACATGAAGGGTGTGGTGGTGCCGCCCACCCCGGGCGTCGTTTCCGCGCTCGGCGGCCTGATTGCCGATCTGAAGAACGATTTCATCCGAACCACCTATTGCGATGTGAACGACGGGGAGGCCTCCGATCTCGCCCCCCTTCTCGCCGAAATGCAGGAAACCGGCCGCAACTGGTTGAAAGAACAGGGTTTTAACGGCGATTGCGAGATGCGGCTTTCCGCCGACATGCGCTATCGCGGCCAATCCTACGAAATCGAAACCACGCTCCAGCCGGAATGGCTGGGCAGCGGCGACGCCGGCGCGATAAACAGGGCTTTCCATGAGGAACATGCCCGCCTCTACGGTCATTCCGATGAGCGGGCGGCGGTGCAGATGGTTAATCTCAGGCTCGTCGTCTCCGGGAAAACACCGAAGCCGCCGCTTCGCGAGACAGGCGTGGCCACAGGCCCCGCAAAGCCGCGCTTTCACACGAAAGGCTGGTTTGGCGGCATGGAACACGACATGGCGATCTATCACCGTGACGATCTGGCGGCCGGCCACGATTTCAACGGCCCCGCCATCGTCCTTCAGGACGATACCACCACCGTGGTCCCCCCCGGCTTTACGGTCCATGTGGACCGTTTCGGCAATCTCGTCATTACCAAGCGGGAGTTTTGACCCATGACCATCGATCGCCGCAATCTCAAGGTGCTCGCCAATTTCTGCTCGGCCGCCGCCGATGCCATGGCCTTTACGCTGATGCGCACCGCCCATTCCGCCTTCGTCAAGGAAACCGAGGATTTTTCCTGTCAGGTGGTGACGCGCGAAGGGCTGGCCTTCGCCAATCCCCGGCAATTCGGCGCGCCCTGGTATAGCGGCATCGACTACGCGCCACTGCTTTCCATGTTCGAAGAATATGAAGAGGGTGATATCTGCATCACCAACGACCCCTATAGCGGTTTCGTCGCCACCCACTCGCCGGATATCCACATCTGGAAACCGGTCTTCCATGAGGGCAAAATTGCCTGTTTCGTGGTCGGGCACATCCACAACACCGATGTCGGCGGCGCGGTTCCCGCCTCATTGTCCCGCTCGCTTTCCGAAATCGAGCAGGAAGGCCTGCGCATTCCGCCGGTCAAGCTCGTTCGCAAAGGCAGGCTCGATCCCTTCATCATCGACATGATGAAGGCCAATGTCCGCATGCCGGAACAGAATATCGGCGACCTCCACGCCCAGATCGCCTCCGTCAATATCGGCGAACGCAAGATGCAGGAAATCATCGCCCGCTTCGGCTTTGACGATTTTCTGGACGGGGTGCGCCAGATTTTCGATTATGCGGAAGAGCAGACCCGGCAAATCCTCACCCGGGTGCCCGATGGCGACTATTTCTTTGCCGATTATGCCGATGAGGATTCCGTTGGCGGCCGGCCATGCCGCGTGGCGCTGACGCTGAAAATCCGCGGCGGCGAAGCCGTCCTCGATTATACCGGCAGCGACCCGCAGCTCGGCTCGTCGCTGAACATGCCGACCGGCGGCCGCGAGCGGCATTCACTCGTCATGGTGGGCCTGACCTATGTGCTTTATACGCTCGATAACAGCCTGCTCCTGAATGCCGGCACCCTGCGCCCGGCGCGGGCCGTGCTGCCGGAAGGCACGATCGTCAATTGCCAGCGCCCGGCCGCCGTCGGCATGCGTTCGCTGACCTGCGCCATGACCCAGATTGTCACCATCGGCGCTTTTGCAAAGGCCCTGCCGGAGCTTATTCCCGCCGCCTCACCCGGCGGAAACGCCATCATGAACATCAAGACCAGCGACAGGAACGGCCGCCCGGTCATGGCCTCCATCGGCCCGGTTGGCGGCGGCGGCGGCGGCACGCCCTTCTGCGACGGCAGCGACGGCGCGGGCGGCGCCACCGGTTTTCTGCGCAACACGCCGATTGAAATCAGCGAAGCGGAAGTACCGATCCTTTTCCGCCGGTATGGGCTCCAACGCGACACCGGCGGAGCAGGCCGTTTTCGCGGCGGGCTTTCGGCTGTCATGGAGTTTGAAATATCCTGCCCGGAAACGGTGGTCACGGCCCGCAACCGCAACCGTTCGGTTATGGCGAGCTGGGGTGTCAACGGCGCAGGTCCGGGGCTGATTTCCCGCTTCCTCCGCAATCCCGATACCGAGGGCGAAATCTCGCTCGGCAATACCGATATCGTCCATTGCGGCCCGGGCGATGTCATTCGTGTCATAGGACCGGGAGCCGGCGGTTACGGCGACCCCTTCACCCGCCCGCCGCAGGCCGTGCTGCGCGATGTACGGCGTGGTGCGGTCTCAGCAGAAAATGCTGCAAGGCACTATGGGGTAGCGCTCAACGGTGATGATATCGACGAAGAGGCGACGGCTGCCCTGCGCGCCGCGCCGCGCCGGAAGACGGACGATATCATCAGCTACGGACCGGAGCGGCTCGCCTTCGAGGCGGTCTGGACCCCGGAACGTTATGATCTTCTGACGCAATTCCTGCAAAAATCGCCCGTGGGATGGCGCTTCTTCCTGAAACACCGGGTGTTTGAAGCGGTCGAAAACGAGGGCGATGATCACCGCCCCCTTAGCGAGCGGATGGCCGGGATTTTCGACCGGATAAGCGCCCGCTACGGCGTTTGACCAGCGGCCTACCTTCGCCGCCGAAGATTGCGCTGTCTGCCGGTGGCAAAACAGGATTTTCATTCACCGCCCGCGCCGCAGTCGGTCGATGCTGCTTGCCATCAGGGATTAGCGTTGGGGCATATCCAAAGAGGATTCCACATGACGCTCAGCTTCGATCCAGACAGCTTATCCCTGCCGATCGGCCACTTCATCGGCGACCGGCTGGTTCCGGCGGCAAACGGCATCGACATGCACCGCCCTTCGGACGGCATCGAATATGCCGGTTGTCCCAAGGCGGATGCGGCGCTGGTCGATGAGGCTGTGCAGACTGCCAAGGCCGCGTTGAAGAGCAGCAACTGGGGCGGCGTGCGCCCGCGCGAGCGCACGAAGGTCTTGCAGCGCTGGGCCGACCTGATCGAACAGGAAGCCGAGACGCTGGCGAAAATCGAGGCGCTCTCCTCGACGCGACCGGTGGGCCAACTGATCGCCGGCGATATCGCCGTCACCGCCGAACAAATCCGTTTCTTTGCCGAATTCGCGGACAAGGAAGGCGGCGATCTGGTGCCGACAGACGATGCAAGCCTCGGCATGATCATGACCGAACCCTATGGCGTCGTCGGCGCCATCACGCCGTGGAATTTCCCCGTCTCCATGGCCGGCTGGAAGCTCGGCCCGGCGCTCGCCGCAGGCAATGCCGTGGTGCTGAAACCGTCTGAAATGACGCCCTTCTCCAGCATCTTCATGGCGCAGCTGGCGATCAAGGCGGGGCTGCCGGCAGGTCTCATCAACATCGTGCTGGGCGACGGGCCCGTGACCGGCAATGCCATCACCGGACACCCTGATATCTCCAAGGTGAGCTTCACCGGCTCCACGGCCGCGGGCGCCGCCATCATGGCCAACATCGCCCGCACCGGCATCAAGCCCATGACGCTGGAACTTGGCGGCAAGAGCCCGCAACTGGTCTTCGCCGATGCCGATATCGAGAAGGCGGCAGCGGCCATCGCCGGAAATATCCTCTCCAATGCCGGGCAGGCCTGTGTGGCGGGCTCGCGCATCATCGTCGAGGAAAGTGCTGCGGATGCCCTTTCCACCGCGATCATCGCCCGCATGAAGGCGGTGAAGCCCGGCCCGACCTGGGACGAGACGACACAATATTCGCCGATCATCTCCGAGGTGCAGCGCAAGCGCATCGACGGCATCGTGCAGGCGGCCGTCGCCCATGGCGGCGAGTGCCTGACGGGCGGCGCAGTGATGGATGGCCCCGGCTATTTCTACCAGCCGACGCTGATCGCCAATGTCGACCAGACCTCTCCTGCCGTCACCGAGGAAATCTTCGGCCCGGTGCTGACGCTGCAGACCTTCCGCACGGAAGAAGAGGCTCTGGCGCTTTCCGACCATCCGACCTACGGTCTGGCGGCGGGTCTTTTCAGCCGTGACGTCTCGCGCGTCATGCGCCTGTCCCGCGCCATTCAGGCGGGCACGATCTGGGTCAACCGTTATGGCCGCTCGCGCGACCACATATTGCCGACCGGCGGTTACAAACGCTCCGGCATCGGCAAGGATCTCGGACGCGAGGCCTATCTCGCCAACCGCAAGAGCAAAAGCGTCCTTATCGGACTGTAACAGGGGTAATGTCTTGAAAACGCATCGCATCGCACTCATTCCCGGAGACGGCATCGGCAAAAGCGTAACGGACGCCGCATGGCAGGTGCTCAACGCCGCCGCCAAAACCTCCGGTTTTGCGCTTGAAGGAACGGAATTCCCCTGGTCCTGCGTCTTCTACAAGGAAACCGGCGCGATGATGCCCAAGGACGGCATCGAAACACTGCGCGGCTTCGACGCCATTCTGCTCGGCGCAGTCGGCTGGCCGGCGGAAGTGCCGGACTCCGTCTCGCTGCACGGCCTGTTGCTGCCGATCCGCAAGGCCTTCGTGCAATATGCCAATATCCGCCCGCACCGGCTTCTGCCTGGCGTGCAGGGGCCTTTGAAGGCCGATGGCTTCGACATTCTCTGCATCCGTGAAAACACGGAGGGCGAATATTCCGGCGCCGGTGGCCGCGTGCATCAGGGCACCGACGACGAAGTTGCCGTCGAAACCTCGATCTTCACCCGCAAGGGTGTGGAGCGCATTCTGCGCTTCGGCTTCGAACAGGCGCAGAAGCGTCGCGGCAAGCTTGCCTCCATCACCAAGTCCAATGCCCAGAAATATTCGATGGTGTTCTGGGACGAGGTGACCCACAAGCTCGCTGCCGAATATCCCGACGTCGAGGTTTCCAGCTATCACATCGACGCCATGGCGGCCCGCATGGTCATGGTGCCGGAAAGCCTCGATGTCGTGGTCGCCTCCAACCTCTTCGGCGATATTCTGACCGACCTCGGCGCAGCCATTCAGGGCGGCCTCGGCTTTGCCGCCTCCGCCAATATCAACCCTGACCGCAGCGCGCCGTCCATGTTCGAGCCGGTGCACGGTTCGGCCCCTGATATCGCCCATCTCGGCATCGCCAACCCCATCGCCGCCATCTGGTCCGGCGCGATGATGCTCGAGCATCTCGGCGAAAAAGACGCGGCCGTGCGTATCATGACGGCGCTGGAAACGGCGACCGGCCGGGGTATCGGCACGGTGCCGGGCAAGGACAAGACAGACGCCATCACCGCCGCGGTTCTTGCGGCACTCGACTGATTTCGGAGACAGATGATGCAAGGTTTGAAGGACAAGGAACTCTTTCGCCAGACGGGCTTGATCGGCGGCGCCTGGAAGGCGGCGGCATCGGGCAAGGCGGTCGATGTGATCGATCCGGCGACGCAGGCGGTCATCGGCACCGTGCCGGATATGGACGGCGCAGAAACCCGCGCGGCCATCGAAGCCGCCAACGCCGCCTTCGGCCCGTGGAAGAAAAAGACCCACGCGGAGCGCGCAGCGCTTCTGGAAAAATGGTTCGCGCTGATGATCGAGAATATCGACGATCTCGGCCTGATCCTGACCACCGAACAGGGCAAGCCGCTTGAGGAGGCCAAAGGCGAGATCCGCTACGGCGCATCCTTCGTCAAATGGTTTGCCGAAGAGGCCCGGCGTATCGGCGGCGGTACCATCCCTTCACCGACGCCGGACAGGCGCATCGTGGTGCTGAAGGAACCGGTCGGCGTCTGCGGCATCATCACGCCATGGAATTTCCCGAACGCGATGATCACCCGCAAGGTTGCGCCGGCACTCGCCACCGGCTGCACCGTCGTCATCAAGCCTTCGGAATTCACACCCTATTCGGCCTTGGCGCTTGGTGTGCTTGCCGAACGGGCCGGCATTCCCGCGGGCGTCATCAACATCGTCACCGGCATGCCGACTGATATCGGCAATGAAATCATGGCCAATGAGACGGTTCGGAAAATTTCCTTCACCGGCTCCACCCGCGTCGGTTCGCTTTTGATGCGCGGCGCTGCGGACAGCATCAAACGGCTGTCGCTGGAACTGGGCGGCAATGCGCCCTTCATCGTGTTCGACGATGCCGATCTCGATCTCGCCATTGAAGGCGCGCTGGTTTCGAAATTCCGCAATGGTGGCCAGACCTGCGTCTGCGCTAACCGGATTCTGGTGCAGTCCGGCGTTTATGACGCCTTTGCGAAGAAGCTGGCGGATCGCGTCGACGCCATGCGCGTTGGTCCCGGAACGGAAGCGGGCGTCTCCATTGGCCCGATGATCAACCAACCGGCGATCGCGAAAATCCGCGCCCATATCGATGACGCCGTTTCCAAGGGTGCCACGGTCATCACCAAGCCGCGCAATCTGCCGGAAGGTCCGCAATATACAGCGCCCGTGGTGCTGACGGGCGCAACGACGGCGATGCAGCTGGCAAGCGAGGAGACTTTCGGACCGGTCGCTCCGCTCTTCCGTTTCGAGACGGAGGAAGAGGCGCTCGCCATCGCCAATGGAACACCCTTCGGCCTTGCCGCCTATTTCTACACCGAGAACCTCAAGCGCGCCTGGCGTGTGGGCGAAGCGCTGGAATTCGGCATGGTCGGCCTAAACACCGGGTTGATCTCCACCGAGGTCGCCCCTTTCGGCGGCGTCAAGCAATCCGGCCTCGGCCGCGAGGGTGCACAGATCGGTATCGAAGAATATCTGGAGACCAAGGCCTTTCATATCGGTGGGCTTGCCTGACGCCCACTTCTTTCATCCCCGCCTAAAGGGCCGCTCTGCGGCCCTTCTTTTTTTGAAGCGCGGAATTGAAAAAGCGGCATTGCGGGAATTGGAAATACAGTCCTGACACAAATAGGTTTGGAAAAGCGCAGCATTTACACTCCGTCACCCCGGACTTGGTCCGGGGTCCAGCGCGATCAAGTCCTTGATCGCAGAAGACTCTTTCACCGCGCAGACGCGCGGTGGCTGGATGCCGGATCAAGCAACCGTGGATGATCAAGCAAATGCTGGATCTGTCCTTGCGATGGCGTTGAGGATAGTGACGAGCTTCCGGATTGTTG